>JBCDFA010000003.1:0-85007 GCA_039178835.1 Chloroflexota bacterium | reverse complement strand
GGGCTGCCAGAAGGGATGGAGATGGTGATGCCGGGAGACAACGTGGAGATGGATGTGGAACTCATCGTCCCAGTGGCCATTGAGGAAGGCTTACGCTTCGCTATTCGCGAAGGGGGCCGCACCGTCGGGGCCGGGGTCGTGACCACGATTACCAAGTAGTATTTCCTAGTTATAAAGATAAGAGTGAAAGTTATATTTCTTTTTCTTTCGCTCTTATCATAACTCATTAGGATTTAATAGAGGAACAACGATGGCTGTGGTCAAAGAAAAAGGAGCGCGCGAAAACGCGGCAGGTCGTACATTTCGTGAGGTACGCTCCGAGATGAAAAAAGTCATTTGGCCGACTCGCGAAGAGACGTTCCGATTGACAATTGTCGTTATCATGGTGTCAATAGTTATCGGTGCGATTCTCTTTTCCGCAGATTTTCTATTCACCAATCTAATGGCGTTGCTCCGCGGCTTAGTTTCGTAATATACACAGGGGAGAAATCTCATGTCTGAGGATATTACAGAGACCCAGCCTGAGTTAATTGACGATGGTCGTCAATGGTATGTCATACACACGTATTCGGGCTATGAAAACAAGGTCAAGCAGAATCTCATGCATCGTATTGATACGATGGAGATGCATGACCAGATTTTCCGTGTTATCGTTCCGACTGAGGAAGAGATTGAAATCAAAAATGGTCAACGGCGCACGGTTCAGAAAAAAGTTTTTCCCGGTTATGTGCTGGTACAGATGCGCATGACAGACGACTCGTGGTATGTTGTACGTAATACACCGGGAGTCACAAGCTTTGTCGGACACGGAAATCGTCCTGCTCCACTTGATGAAAATGAAGTTAAAACCATTCTCAAGCAGATGGAAGCAGAAACACCAAAGGTCCGTGTAAGTTATCAAGTTGGAGAGTCGGTAAAGATTATCGATGGTCCATTTACTGACTTTGAAGGAGTCGTCAATGCGATTGACTCAGAACGAGGTCGAGTGCGAGTACTTGTATCGTTCTTCGGTCGCGAAGCTCCAGTAGAGCTTGATTTCTTGCAAGTGACACGTTTAGTGGATTAACTGTGTCACCCTATAATAGATCGTAGGCCATAAGCCGCAGGCGCACACCTTTTTAGTTTCTATGTGTTCCTGCGTCTTATAGCGTAATAAGGAGTCTCGTGTGGCAAAAAAAGTTATCGGCACGGTAAAATTACAACTTCCTGCTGGTAAAGCGACCCCGGCACCACCCGTTGGTCCGGCACTTGGTGGCTATGGTATCAACATTATGGCTTTCGTTAAGGAATATAACGAAAAGACAGGAAACCAGGCCGGCAGTATCATTCCAGCAGAAATTACGGTTTACTCTGATCGTTCGTTCACGCTCGCGTTACGCACCCCGCCTGCAGCAGACCTGCTTCGCAAAGCAGCAGGTGTAGACAAAGGCTCCGGTGTGCCTAACCGTACATCAGTCGGCTCTATTACCCGCGACCAATTGCGCTCCGTTGCAGAACAGAAGATGACAGACCTGAATGCAACCAGCATTGAAGGGGCCGAGAACATTATTGCAGGAACAGCCCGCAGTATGGGCATCAAAATCGTTGATTAGTAGTATATCAACACATTTGCTTATAGTAGGTGGCTAACAAAGTGGAAGGGTATGTACCCGTTTGTACCACA
Organism: Chloroflexota bacterium; assembly: GCA_039178835.1. GTDB lineage: Bacteria > Chloroflexota > Chloroflexia > Chloroflexales > Roseiflexaceae > AL-N1. The sequence goes on along the minus strand of JBCDFA010000003.1, from coordinate 83,344 downwards.
AGGAGTATTGATAATGACCAAAAAGCATGGTAAGAAATTTGAAGGCGCTCTTGCGAAAATAGATCGTACGCGGCTTTATAGCCCTGAAGAAGCTATCACACTTGTGAAGGAAACTTCGTTCACGAAATTTGATGCCACTGTAGAAGTTCATATGAGGCTGGGGATAGACCCACGCCACGCAGATCAGAATATTCGAACAACCGTCGCCTTGCCACACGGGACGGGCAAAACAGTGCGTGTGCTGGTTTTCGCACAGGGTGAAGCTGCGCAGGAAGCTACTGAGGCAGGTGCAGACTTTGTTGGCTCAGACGACATTGTCGCCCGTATCGATAAAGAGAATTTCTTTGACTTTGATGTTGCTATCGCCACTCCCGACATGATGGGGAAGGTTGGTCGTATTGGCCGGAAGCTTGGTCCACGTGGCTTGATGCCCAATCCCAAGAGTGGTACCGTCGTTCAAGCACAGGACCTGGGTCGGACTATTCGCGAGATCCGTGGTGGTCGAGTCGAGTTTCGTAATGATCGTACTGGCATACTCCATGTTGCAGTAGGAAAAGTTAGTTTTGACGAACGCCAGATCTATGATAATATTGCAATATTGATGGACGCCGTCAAAACTGCCAAGCCTAGTGCGACCAAGGGAACTTACGTGAGAAGTGTTACTTTTACGAGTACGATGGGGCCTGGCATTAGCGTTGACCCAATTGGCGCACAAGCAATGCAACTGGAGAACACCTAGAAACATTTCTAAACGATCTCTATCGTTTACAATAGCATACTGCCCCAGACAGTGGGTATTCCTATAATGGCGCTATGCCGCCCACCGAGGCAGACGATGAACACAACGGAGTATTTCCGTTTTTCGGCTGCTGTGTCTGGAACAGCAGTCGATTTTGTTTGTAGACAGCCGTAAACATACGTTTAACATAGATTTCAGAAAGGGGGTGAATACCACATGCCTACACAACGTAAGATCGATCAAGTTGCCGATTTAACTGATAAATTAGGACGCGCACAACTTGCGCTCGTGGCAGACTACCGTGGTCTGTCCGTTTCCGAAATAACCGAATTGCGAAGCAAGCTACGCGAGACTCAAGCTGAACTGATTGTTGCGAAGAATACCTTAGTAACTATTGCAGCACGTGAAACAGGCAACGAGGCTCTTGAACCATTGCTTCAAGGACCAACCGCATTGGCATTTGCCTATGATGATGTTGGTGCAACAGCAAAAGCTATCAAAGAGTTTAATGATGGACCCAAAAAACTCGACGTGCGCGGAGGCCTCCTTAGTGGAAGTCTTCTCACCGAGCAAGCACTCGAGCAGGTAGCATCATTGCCGACACGCCAACAAGTACTCGCACAAATTGTTGGCGGTGTTTCCGCACCCGTATCAGGGGTTGTAGGAGTTCTCAATGCCGCTATCACAAATGTGTTGTATGTATTACAGGCACGCATTGATCAGCTAGGGCCAACAGAAGAAGCAAGCTCATAGACTGCATGCTCTTAATCGTGCGCATAGCGAATAGATAAAGTTGTACTCATTTGTTTATTTACCATAAGGAGTAATAATAATGGCAAGCGAGAAGGTCGATAGCATTATCGAGTCAATCGAAACGTTGAACGTGCTTGAATTGGTCGAGTTAAAGAAAGCCATGGAAGAGAAGTGGGATGTCACTGCAGCAGCACCTATGATGGCTGGGGCGGTCGCAATGCCTGGTGCCCCAGGCGATGGTGCCGATGCACCAGCAGCAGCAGTAGAGAAAGACTCATTCGATGTCATTCTGACAGATGCAGGTGCCAACAAGATCCAAGTCATCAAGGCTGTTCGTGAACTCTCCGGCGGTACATTGGGTCTTAAGGAAGCCAAAGAACTGGTGGAAGGTGCTCCCAAGCCCGTTAAAGAAGGTGTCAGCAAGGAAGATGCTGAAGCAGCCAAGGCCAAACTCACCGAAGTCGGTGCAGGAGTTGAAGTTAAGTAGTTAACACATCACAACACTGGTCTGAGTAGCCATTGGTCATGAAAACATGATCGGTGGCTATTCTCATGTTGCGGCACAATACGTGCCAATGGATAAGGATAAAACCGATGCGCCAATCAACAATGTCTTTGCAACCACCCTACGATTTCGGTCGCTCTATTAGCTTTTGGCGTCGCTCAACGGGAGAATTATGTGAGCATTGGGCCGACGGAGTTTATCGACGGGTTATTTTGCTCAATAACGTTCCGGTCATTCTCACATTGCACAACGTTGGTAGCATTGAAGCACCTGCTGTTGGAGTTGAACTTGATGGACGGCAAGCTACAACAGCAGAAATGAAGTTCACTGAAGCACAGATTCTTCATATTCTGGGGGACAATCTTAATCTTCGTGAATTTTATTCGGCTGTGATGCATGACCCCATTCTTGCATCGCTGACGCAACAATTCTACGGTGTGCGTGCACCGCGTTCACCTTTGTGGGAAACGCTCTGTTGGATCATCGCAGGTCAGCAAATCAGTGTTCCGTTCGCATATCGATTAAAAGAACGATTGGTAAAACAGTATAGTGCTATGTACAATGTAGCAGATCGTCCACTGTATGTGTTTCCTTCGCCCACAACAGTTGCCCAGGCTGACCCAAATGACCTTCTGAGCATGCAATTCAGTCGTAACAAAACTAGTTTTATTATAGGGTTGGCGCAACACATTGTTGATGGAACATTGCACCTCGACTCACTCGGAGATCGCTCAACCACAGACGCGATTGCCTATCTTACAAAATTTCGTGGTATTGGCACATGGACAGCCGAGTTTACGCTACTCCGCAGTCTGGGGCGACCCGACGCCCTGCCGGCCAATGATGCTGGTGTCCGTCAAGGAATTGAAGCTCTATATGGAAAGCGGCTTGCAGAATCAGATTTACGTGTTTTTGCATCGCAATGGGGATCGTGGGGAGGAATGGTTGCATCTTATCTACTCGCTTGGTTACGCGAACGCAGCGAGCAGCGTCAGAAGGAAAAACAGTAATCTCATGGTTTCCTTCCGACGCTCAAGGCAATTCTTAGTTGAGATTGTGATTCTGTGATTGAAACGCACTACGCACACGTTCAACGACTTTCTCTGCGGCACCTCGCATTTCATCAATATTCTCACGTACTTGGCTTCCAGAATCGACTGCTTCGCTTCCTTCGTTTGGGACAATAACCCATAAGGCGAGGTACAAAATGACACCCAACCCTTGAAAAAGGCTTAATACTAAAAATCCAATTCGCACATACAGCGGATCGATGTTGAAGTATGCACCAACACCACCTGCAACACCCCCAATAATCCGATCACTCTGGCTACGCGCAATACGTTTGTCTGACATACTATACCCCATTCTATATTGACACTCTGTTTGTTATATACGTTTTCCTTTAATCATAGGACGTCTCCGAATAACAGTTTGTTGCACCCAACCAAAATCTCCTTGCAATCACCTAATCATACGTATGTTTGTTCAGACCACACATCATCATTATGTCAATGTATAAACATACTTGTTATTTCTTACATATATTATCACCCATATTGTGCAGTATGTGGAAATGATGAGTTGACAAGCATTTTGAAGCGTTTTATCATACCTAGCCGGGTCATAATCCAATTGCCCAGTAGTATGAGAAAAGGCCCGGGTTCCATGAGCATCCGTTTACAACAACGCTCCTCGCTTGCGCGTCGTATCCTTTTTGCTATCGTTGCAGGTGTTGTCATAACCATAGGAAGTGGTCTGGCTCTCCTCTGGCTTTTCTATGCCTACAATGGTGACTCGTTTCATAGCGACATTCTCGACATGTCCTGGGGTACGATATGGGACTATGCACATACTCACTGGCAACTTCTGGGACTACTATTGTTAGTATGGAGCACCAGCACACTAGTAATAATATGGGGGGCTATGCGGTGGGCCATGCATCCACTCCGCCAGCTTGCCACTGCTCTAGACCAACCAGATCAACAACTAACCCTTGAACTTCTCCCACTACACACACGAGGTAATGTTGGGCTCGTAGCACGTAAGTTTGAAGCAGCAATCCAATCAGACACGATAACGCGTCAGACACTCAAGCAACATCAACATCTCTTTGATGTAGCGACCCAGCGGCTACAATCATTATTCCATATTGGAACAAAACTTGCGGCAACCTCTGAGCCAGACAAACTTTTCCCCCAATTAACCAGAGACTTGCAAAAGGTGTTCGATTGTCATTATGCCTCTATCCTGCTGATGAATGGAGAAACGTACCGCTTCTACACAAGCAACCACGCGATGCCAGAGCACGTATCACCCCAAAGTATTGTGAAAACGGCAATAGGACAGGCGCTCAACACCCATACATTATGTCGAGTAGACGATGTCAAGAGTGAAAATATACAAGCATCACTTAACAAGGATGATGTGGAAGCTGAACTTGTGGTTCCAGTAATGTATGACAAACAATTGATGGCAGCGCTTGTCCTACAAAGTCAGTACCGCGCTACTTTCACTGCTATGGATGAACAGCACCTCAATGCCTTTGCCGGCTTTCTGGCCACAACACTGGCTGATAGACAATTTATCCAACAGCAACAGTACTACACGGATCGCATTAAAATCTTGAGTCGAACACTACAAACCCTGAGTGCCAATTTCTTGGCTGGACATACACCAGAACTCCTTTTGAACGAGCTTGGAAAAGTACTTACTGCTGATCGTAGTGCTGTCCTCCTGGTAAAAGACAACACTATCAGAGTAATGGCGACTCAGGGATCGCTCCAGACAACGACAAAAGAACATATGCTTTGGGCATTGAATGACATGCCACTGATTGCGGAAATAATCGAACAGGACAGGGCTGTATGGTTGCCAAACCCTCAGCAGGACTCGCGCTATCATTCGCTCCTTGGTGCCACGACCACACACAGTTGGATCGGTGCACCTATTCATCGTGTCGAACAGGGATGTGCGGTATTGATCGCGGAAAGTGACAAAACAGACCAGTATGGCGATGATGAGGTGCACATCCTGACCACAATCGCTGATCATGCAGCGATTGTGATGGAAAATATTCGTCAATATACGATGGTACGAGATCGAGCCGAACAACTCGAGATCGTCACCAGCATTACGCAAGTAATTAGTACCAACGATATCAGCCGCGATTTGCCGGCGACATTACGGCGTATCATTCATCTTATCCGTCGTGTGGTACCCTGTGATTATGCAGCACTCGCGCTATATAACGATACTGACGACACCTTCTTCGTTGAGCCTGTGTATGATTTTGCTATTCAAGACTGGTCAGAATTACCAGAAGGCTGGTCAGTTGCAGCTAATGATACGACTTGGCAAACAGCGTGTCGTACAGCCAGCCCAATTGTACAATCGAGTCTTGCAGAGAGTGCCTTCGGTGAGGATCAGGTGCTGGTTGATAAGGGATTGCATTCCAGTATCGTCGTACCGATCATTGGTGCCAGCCATGTATTGGGCGCTTTAACATTTGCCACACGTAAACCACGTGCGTATGAGCAAAAACAGGTGTCAACCTTGCTCGAGTTAGCCCATTACTTAGGGCCGGCCCTTGATAATGCACGATTGAATAAAGATCGTGAAGAAGCCTCGATCAAATTGGCCCGTACACAAGAACACCTTAATTTGGTTGACAAAGTGCGCGTAGTTGGATTGCTTGCATCGGGTGTTGCCCATGATTTTAATAATCTGCTTGCCGGGGTTTTGGGAAATGCCCAATTGCTGTTACTTGAAGTCGAAGACGAAGAGCAACGCACGATGCTCAGGGTAATTGAACAGGCCGCTAAGGATGGCGCAGAGACAGTACGTCGGCTACAGGGCTTTGCACGCATGGAAAACGACTCACCGATGAGCGAAGTACGCCTCGATCTGCTTGCACGTGACGCCATTGATATCACACGACCACGCTGGCGCGATATTGCTCAGAGTCGCGGTGTGAAAATTGATGTGGTCCGCCAACTTGAACCAGTCACAGCCATTGCCGGTCGTCCTGCCGAACTGCGTGAGGTATTGACGAATCTCATTCTCAATGCTGCTGATGCCATGCCCCACGGAGGGCGTATTACCGTCTCGGCGTATGACGAACAAGACGCTGAGGATCAGCCATCGGCAGTTATCATCGAGATCGCAGATGAGGGGGTTGGTATGTCAGCCGATGTGCGATCACGTATTTTTGAACCCTTCTTTACAACCAAGGGTGAGCAGGGAACTGGACTTGGGTTAGCGGTATCACTGGGGATTGTTGAGGGGCATGGTGGACAGATCGAGATCGAAAGTGAGATGGGTGGAGGAACCCGTTTTACAGTGCGTCTACCAGTGCGTGAAACGGCCATCGTAGACACACCACGCCAGCGCACATCACGCGAGATCATACCTGGACACGTGCTACTGGTGCAGAGCGATAATGTGCTGCGAGAAGCCACTACACGCCTTCTTGAGCGCTGGGGAAATCGCGTACAGATGGCCTGTGACGGAAGCGAGGCACTCCAGGCGTTTATGCCAAACCGTTATGATGTGGTCCTTTCTGATACAGGCATGCCAGACATGAACGGTCAAACGTTGTTACAACAGATCAAACAGCAAGATCCGCGTGTTCCCACTATTCTCATCACTGGTTGGGGCCAACACACCACTGAAGGAGAAACACAGCTTGGTGGTGTGGACTTTGTGATCGAAAAGCCGTTTGATTTAGAGGATTTGCGGGAAGTGCTGGCCAAAGCGATGGCATCAACGTAGTCAAAAGAACCAACTTGCGTTGTACGCCCGGTAATGCTACTATCGGTACAGAACGTCGTTTGAAATGAACATAAAGGAACGCTCATGAAGCTGCATGAATATCAAGCTCGTGATATTTTGGCGCGGTACAAGATTCCTGTAACAGGTGGTGGAGTTGCGAGTACTCCTGAAGAGGCACGTCGTCTTGCTGAGGAGATTGGTGCAAAGGTTGTCGTAAAAGCACAGGTGTTTGTTGGTGGGCGTGGCAAAGCCGGTGGTGTGAAACTGGCTGATACCCCTGAGCAAACAGAGCAAGTCGCTGGACAAATTCTTGGAATGGACATTAAAGGTCTGACCGTTGAAAAAGTGCTCGTCGCTGAGGCGATCACCTATGAGCGTGAGATTTATCTGGGCGTCATTATGGATCGTGGCTCCAAACGTATCACCCTCATGGCCTCATCTGAGGGTGGTGTAGAAATTGAGGAAGTGGCCAAAACCAACCCAGATGCTATCGTGCGTGTAGCAGCCCATCCCACCCTGGGATTGCTCGACTATCAGGCCCGTGAATTAGCCTTCGGCATCGGCTTGAAAGACAGCAAACAGGCACGTCAGTTTGCCAGTATTGCGATGGCGCTCTATCGTGCGTACATCGAGAACGATGCCGATCTGGCAGAGATCAATCCACTGGTGGTACGTGCAGATGGTTCACTTCAAGCCCTCGACTCGAAGATGGTCCTCGACGAGAGTGCGCTCTTCCGTCATCCCGATCTGGAAGCCATGCGTGACTCTTCGGACGAGCCAGAGGCCGAGCAACAGGCGCGGGAGGCAGGCATCACATTTATCAAACTCGATGGCAATATTGGGTGTATGGTAAATGGTGCTGGTCTGGCCATGGCCACGATGGATGTCGTAAAGCTGTATGGTGGTGAGCCGGCCAACTTCCTTGATATTGGCGGTGGTGCAGGCAAAGACAAAGTGAAAGCAGCCCTTCAGATCATTTTGTCTGACCCCAATGTCAACGCGGTGATGTTCAATATTTTTGGTGGTATTACTCGTGTCGATGAGGTCGCCCGTGGTATTATCGCCGCACTCGACGAAGTCCAGACCGATGTGCCAATGGTCGCACGACTCGTTGGAACGAACGAAGAAGAGGGCCGCAAACTGCTGGCCGAGTCTTCACTGATACCCGCCGCGACTCTGGCCGAAGCAGCCGAAAAAGCCGTGGCAGCATCAAAGGGTTAAAAGTAACGACTCAACCCAAATCAATACACCTCCACGCTTGGTAGAGCAGATAATTGTTCTGACCAAAGTGGAGGTGTGTACCACTACCCCTCATAAAATGCGTATACCTTGCTACACACCCGCTTGTTCGGCCATGTGTAACAGATAGTTTCTATACCTTCAGACCATCGGTTGGAGTGACCGTTTAACAATCTCCGCTATTGCTCTTTTTGAGATCCATCCACATATCCTTACAAGATACAAAACAATTCCACCATAATTCCCTGTTATAAATTGCCACGGTCAGACGACATGTTTATAGAGGACCTCATCGAAGGGCAATATGGATGGACCATCCTTCAACTGACGATACCGACAACCAAGAGTCAGCCGATTATCCGGTTGATGACGATGTGTTGGCCGAAATGGCGCGGCACGATCCCATGGCGTTTGCGGAACTCTACCGCCGCCATCTGGATCGCGTCTACCGCTACCTGATGATATGGGTCGGGAATGTTCACGATGCACAGGATCTAACGGCCCGTACATTTCTATCGGCGCTGGAAAACATTGCAAGCTATCGGCGAGAAGGTCATTTCTCGGCATGGTTGCTGACCATTGCCCGACGGAAAGCCATCGACCATTTTCGCCGTGAGCGCAAAACCGTTCCACTGGACACTGCGATGCAACTGGCATCTACACATCCCTCGCCGGAGGAGGTTGTCGGTCATCAACTACAGATTGAGCAAGTGACACAGGCATTGAAATCGATTGCCCCTGAACGTGCCGAGGCACTTGCGCTACGTATCTTTGCCGGACTTAGTGTAGCTGAGATTGGTCATATGATGAATAGAAGTGAAACGGCTGTCCGGATGTTGCTCCACCGTGCGGTGCGCGATGTCCGTGACCGCATATCGTTCAGTCTGGAGGTGGAAGGATGAGGCCCAACGAACGATTGGCGGCAGCAAATCTCGATCAGTTTTTGTCGGCGTATATGGAAGGCGAACCCACGCCACCACCCGACAATGTTGATCCCGCAGATGCGGCGTGTGCTGCAGACCTTGTGTCGCTTGCTGCGAATATCCAACCCGATCCCGAGTTTGCCCGCAATCTGGAGGCACAATTACTAAGTGCAGCAGTAGCCGGGTATGCACAACCAGCGACTGCAACACCAGTAGTAGATGTTGAGCAGAAAGGAATACGCCCGTCGTGGAGACAAGTATTACGCCAATGGATAGCCGGTGGGGTACGAACGCAGCCGGTACGCCGCTCCTCGCAGGTACGCTTGATTCAGGTGATGCTGGCGATCATACTGGCACTGGTGGTGTTGCCTGTGCTCGGCCAGACAATTTTGCGTTACTTTGTACCACAGGAGGTTGATCAACTTCCAATAGTGGGAGAAACACATCAACCGGGTGAAGCACCTCAAACAGCCATAGCAGCAACTATGGCGCCAACACCAACAACATCTTCACTCAATGAGAAAGAAATTGAGCAGATTGAGCAAACATTTGGCTTTCCCATCCTTACACCACAATACGTACCAGATGGATGCGATTGGCAAGAAACTACAGTTATTTCTGAGGTACGAGCAGTCTATTTACACTACGAGTGTGTTTACATAGCACAGCAACGTGCAAGTGGTGTTCAACATCCCTTTGTAGGTAGTGGATCAGTAGAACAGGTTGAAGTAAACGGAAGACCTGCCATTTTTACCAGAGGAGGATGGGTTTATATTGATGGTAGTGATACACCTGTATGGGAGGAAGACACTGGTAGTCAGTTGGTTTTCGAAAACGGTGATGTTATTGTACGTATCCAATCAAAAGGATCTATACCTCAAGAAGAGATGATTAGAATCGCTGAGTCGATGTTCGAATGACCTAACAGAAGAAAAAGCTGGCCAGATCTTACTTAATTTCTAGCCAGCTTTTCCAGATTGATTATCGTTTAGCGTTCAAGATGTTACGCTACTGCTTTGCCAATCAATGAGCTACCAATAGCGATCAATTCATTGCGTGAGAGCAGTGCGCCTTGCATTTCCAGAAGAAATGGTCCATGCTCCCACAAGAAGACCTGTAAATCGATCATACCACCCGGTTGATTCTCCGCAAGTACTGTAAATGTATAAAAGGCTGCTGGGCGTCCTCCTATGGTGGCTGATTCAAATGCAAATGGAACTTCTCTTGTTTCTGGTTTATCATAGAACTGCTTGATAATAAACCAACGTCCATTAGTACCTTTGTAGTGGACAATAGTGCCAAGAACATCATCGGACGATGACGCAATCTTTAGCACACGAGCCAGCTTCATATCGGATGATTGGAGTTGAGCAGGTTGGAGCAAGGTAGGCTCGGATAATTGCCGCAACTCCGAATGAGACATAGGACGTGACTCGTAGACGGTACCTTCATTACCTGACCGAGATTGAACTCCACTGGTTGAGCTTTGAACAACCTTGACACTGCCGAGATTTATAGTGGTCATAACGTATATTCTCCTTCTATACAATTCAACCAATATCTTATACTACTGTTCCTAACATCCTCCAGCATTACAGTTTAGTTCTGTTCTTGTGTAGCAAAATCCTCCATCAGAACTGTCGTAACAATCATTGTACGTCTCTTTATCAGAACTATTTGGATTGCAATGCAAAGGTCTTGGACAAGATCCGCAACTCGTTCTACAGGTCGTCATAGAGCCAACCTCATAACAATTAACCTCCTCACACCCAACTCCAGCTAACGCTGCTCGGGTGTTTTGACTACTCAGGAGTCCGGTTCCTGCCAGCACAGCACCTAGTTTGAGCAACCGCCGTCGGGAGGGGCTGCTAGGTGGAAGGAGCTTGTGCGCCAACTGTGTGTGAGTCCCCTCGTGATGCATCAACTGCCACACCTGCCATGCCGAACGAGGCCCAATCAGCAAACCCAGACGGAGGGCAGCATGAATACCGCGCCATGCCTGCACCCCTTCATCATTCACGAAGACGAAGTAGGGTGCGTGGTCCCATCCTCGAGGATACGCCCGATCAAGTAACGTCTTGGCTGCATCATCGTGAATACTCACAATCGTAATTTGCTCCCCAACGACCGATTGCACCTGTCTGGCGAGTCGGCTACAAACAGAACATCCTGCGTCGAACACTAAGTAGCGTTCCATGATTCCTTTCCTTTCACATAAAATAAATTCTCTACATACATAAACGCAATAAATCGCAAAATTTTGCATGAGCAAGCCATTTTTGATGTAGACATCATATTTTGAAAGAAAAGCACGTTTTTTAACGCATATTCAGTTAAATAGACGTAAAGAAATGAAATAACAATGAAGCAAAAATGATGCAGATATAATCGTAGAATGTTAGAGAGGAAGTGAGCAGATAAACAATTGTGGTGTGAGCTTCCACGTCGCGTAAAAAAATAATCTTCCTATAGCACGGGGCTTTAGCCCCGTGGAGCTTGAACCCCATACAAACAAAGAAGCGTCCGAGGTTTAAACCCTCGGACGCGTGTGCTCTCATCTTGTTGGAACGTAGTGGGTTACGTCGCGTTGGTCATTTCTTCCCAGGCTGCGTAGAGATCGTCCTTCGTCTTCAAACCTGCGCGTGGCAAGGCATGATTGGCGATGTACGTTGCACCAGCGTGGCGGTTGTCCCACATCTCCTGGTGCGCCCGTGCCAATTCGCCCCACTCAACCAGCTCTGGCTCGGTGATGCTAAGGAGACCTGCACTGATTTCGTCGTTCAGCCGCAGAATCTCGTGAGCATTACAGAGGTGTGTTCCCCAAATATTGGCTGTTGGCATGTAAATGCGCCGTTGACGCATCCAGATCTGTGGTGCAAAGAACGAATAGCGCTGGTTATCCATGTTTTCGTAGTACACGATCCGCCCGGTGTAGGGCTTGACCAACATCGAGCTTGCGGCAAGGGTATCGTGTCCAGCGCGCTCAATGATCAGATCAGGATACCCACGCGGGTTCTCGGCACTCCGCAATAACGATCCGACCGCTCCACCGATAGGCTTGAAGGTCAGGTCATTGAAGTCGCGTATCGCATCCTTGAAGCCTTGCAAATCAGCACGAGCCTCGGGCAACTCCGGCATGGTTTCGGGCCAGTCGAACTCATCGCCATAACGTCGCTTGAGCGTTTCTATACTGACTACACCCCTGAGTGATGCACCAAACCCAAGGCTAAGCACAAACTCACGCTGAGCATCAGTGTAGGTGACGACCACAATACGTGCACCTTTGACGCGGGTTGCCTCAATGGCTTCCAAACCAACCTGATCGACCAAATGGTCTGCCTGTGTAGCACCTGCCTGACCTGGTTTTATACCTTTGGCGTCAACACCATAATACATCAAGACCGCTTCACCGGCACGAAGATCGACACGCTGAAGCATTTCAACCGGGTCGGCGGCACCTGGCTTACCAAGGAACGTGAAGTGATATCCACTACTCGCCCCGTAGAATGTTAGTGTTGGAATATGGCCATTATGTGGCTCACCCAGCATTTGGAATGTGCGAGGGAAGGCTTGCTCACCTGCGTGTGAGACCGCGTAGTCAGCCAGATGTCCATCGTTCTGAGCACGGAAGTCGTCGAGCAACGCATGCCCGGCCCGTTCCCATGCCCGCCACTGCGTCGGGTCTTCCGGCACCCGTGTAAAGCAGTCCTTGTAGCGTGGGTCTTTCCGGTTGAGGCTCCCCTGTGCACCGGCTTGGCGAATGGTCTCCGCCCGTGCCGGACTACTCACCATACCCATTGCACGCAGCCCATTACGCGTCGAGGAGTGGACCGCATCAAGCCCCGTGCCTGTTGCTGCACCTTCAATAAAGATCGTACGTCCGGGTTGGATTTGCAGGATTGTAAACAGTGCGCGATAAATGGTTCCTAAATTCAGAATATAGCTTCCAGCTGATTCAAGCGACAGGTCGGGTGGCAATGGCATACACTGCGGTGCCTGCGCCAGCATGAACTGTTGATGGGAGCCATCTGGCGTGTTGTAGCCCTGAATACCGAAGTTAGCAAACATTGGATCGAGACCCTGCATCGGCGACAAGAGATCGCTCTGGCCACTGTAGATCGTGACCAAATTGCCGACCTTAAGGCGGCCCTGTAGACGTGCCTCCTCGCCCAGCGCAACAATCAAGCCAATGCCGCCACTCCCGCTAACATGCCAGTCACGGTCGTGCTCATCAAACTGCGACACCGGAATACCGGTAATAGCCCAAATGTCATTGAAGTTGACTTCGCTAGCCAGCACATAAAGTAATGCCTGATTGGGGGTCGGGTCTTCGACAGGGATGATGATCTGATGTTCAGTATCGAGCGGATCACCATGCATGTATGCCCCAGTCTCGTCATCACGTACAATAGCCTGGGCATATTGCCATCTTGGAATGGGTGTAATACCAGGGAAGACAGGTGCGCCGATAGGCAACAGGTCGCCATCTTCGAGCAATTGTTGCTCATCATGAGTCCCGAGCAATGTGCGCCGTGTTGGGAGGGGCGCACTGTGCTTGTCGAGGAATTCCTGAATACCTCGTTTACCGCCTTCGGGATCAACCACCGCCTCGGCGAATAGATGCGCCTCACGGCTAAGTCCCTTTACCAACCCGTTGAGGAGACCAAAGCGCATGGCTTCGATGGAGCGCTCCACTGCTCTGGCACGGCCAGCACCATGCGCCTGTTTCACAATACGCTCGATACGCGGATGACGCAACAACGGCTCGAATTCCTCAGTCACAAACTGCTGTGAGGGGGTTTCCCATGCAGCGGTACGTGCCTTGCGCCGCTCAAAAGCGATGGCTAGTATTGAAGCAGGACTAGATGAACCATTGGGTATCTGTGTGCTCCCCATAAGCTCCTTACCATATTCACGCACATACGCAGTCGCTAGCGAGAGCGCATCTTGGTTGGCCTGTGCAACGATATCAACCAAGCCAATGTCATTGGCTTCAGTTGCAGAGATGTTGCGCCCACCAAGGATAAGTTCGATAGCCGTCAATAAGCCATCGGTGCCGCCATTGGCCTGAAGCAGACGTGGTAAACGTTGCGTACCACCGTATCCCGGCAACAACCGCAGGTTAATCTCGGGCTGGCCAAATTCGGCGTGTGTATCGGCGATACGATAATGACAGGCAAGGGCAAATTCGAGACCACCACCCAGTGCGACACCATTGATAGCCGCAATACAGGGCTTATTCATCCGCTCAATCTTGCGGAAAGCCGGATGCGCATTATTCGGGAGTGCAATCGCATCTTCGGCCGAGTGTGTTTCCTCCAACAACTGGCGGATATCGGCACCAGCCACAAAACTCTTGGTCCCCTGACCAGTGAAGATGATGGCCTTCACTTCATCACGTCGCGTCAGGTGGTCGACGATTGTATTGAGTTCATCGAGCGAACGCTCATTCAAGGCGTTGACAGGCGGATTAGTGATTGTAACGACTGCCATTTTGTCGTAATTTTGTGTGCGCTTGGCATGAATAGGATGGTACTCAATCAGGAAGTAGCGATAGCGCTCGAAGATTTTCTGCTCGGCAGCCATGGTCTGGAGTCGCTTCCAGTCCTCGATCTTACGGCCAACCTCATCGAGTATCTCTGGGTTTCGCAGGGTCGTCGTGTCACCGAGTTCTTCGCCAAGCATCATACTGCGGAGAAAGCGCCGCATGTACTTACCACTACGCGTTTCAGGGAAAGCACTGACCTCGATATAATCTTCAGGAACCGCGACGACCCCCTTCTCTGCACGCACCAGTTCGCTCAGGCGGCGGCGGTCCTCAATCGACAGCTTGCGGCCAGCCGGAGTGAGAATGAACGCGACCGGCGTCAGGCCCTTCTCACGGTGTGGCGCACCGACCACAATACAGTTGCCCACTGGTGAGTCAGCATTCTGCTGCTTGTCGCGCAGAATCGCTCCTTCGATCTCCTCCGTCCCCATACGGTGGCCACTCACATTGATCACATCGTCGCTACGTCCGTGGAGTGAAAAGCTCCCTTCCTCGTACTTCATCGCAAAATCGCCCTGGATGTAGGCCCACTGATTATCCGGTCCCTTGCGCCAATACGTCTGCTCAAAGCGATCATAGTCGCCACGCCACTCTGGTGCCACGCCATACTGGGTCATCTTGAAGTTCTCAGTGTCGCCCCAGATCGTGCGTGCCAGGTATGGGTAGGGCGTGGTGATAACGATCTCACCTTTTTCCTCATAATCAGCCACACGGTAGTTATTGCTGGACTGATCTGCGTCAGTTGCGCCGTCGTTGGTCCACACATCACCAACAATCCAGGGCAATGGATAGGTACGGGCATCGGCACGTAGCGGGAAGTCATCGTTGCCAAAGAAATGCGTCCAAACAATCCCACCATGCTCAGTGGCCCAATAGGAATTGATATACTGTGGCGACATGACATCCATGCCAAACTGCTGAACCGCTGGGCTGACGGGCTCTGCGCAGAAGGTACATACACGCAGTGTGCTCATGTCGTACTGGCGCACATCGGCTACATTCTGCGAGTCGGTCATTACACTCTTAAGAAATGTCACACCCGCTTTGAAGATATTGACGCCATAACGCTCGATGATGCTCGCAAAACGACCAGAACTAGGGAAGACCGGCGCGCCCTCTGCAATAACGCCTGTGCAGCGACTGCTGAGTGTGGCCGTAAGCATATAACTCTGGCCAGTGATCCAGCCTGGGTCAGCAATCACATACACCACATCGCCTGGTTCGGCATCAAAGCTCACACTCATGGTATGCGTCAGGCCAGCCGTGTAGCCACCATGGACATGCACCACACCCTTGGGTTTGCCGGTACTACCGCTGGTATAGATGATAAACATTGGAAAGTCAGCATCAAGTGGTTCAGCCGGACTTGAAGCGTACAGTGCTTTGATAAAGTCAGCAGTTGGGAGATTGAGTAATTCCTGCTCAGTTTGCACCTGTACCCCTACCCCTCGCGCCTGCTCCAGAATACCTTGCATCGCCGTCTCAAGGAGATCATGACTCCACACATCGCGTTCGGGCCGCCACAAAATGTCGTGGCCTGTGTGGCGCACCACAATGACATTATCAACGCGTGGTGGGGCAGCAACCAAAGCCTGAGCGATAGCAGTACGAACACGCGATTGCGTGGCCGCATCAAGATTACCAAGCTGATCGAGCGCACGCCCAACGCCCCGCATCACATCACTTCGCTCAATCGTAACTTCGCCTTTGATAGCGCTATCGACCTCTGTAACAATCTGCTCAGCGGATTGCGAATCAATAAGCGTGGTTCCATCGCCCTGGAGTGCTGTACGAACCATCTCTAGCGCGACTTTGACCGGAATAAACTTGTCGAGTGCCTGGTCGGTGTACACCTCTTTATATGTCACAATCTGAGCATTCCGGTAACCACCATCACTGGTAATGACGACACGTGCACCAGCATTGTGGATACGGTCACTCAGCGTTTTATCGCTAAACCCACCAAAGACGGGCGTATAAATAATACCCAAACGCTTGGCAGCTTCGGTGTAATAGATTTGCTCAACAATGCTGGGCATGTTCAATGCGATACGGTCGCCGCGTTTAAGACCCAGATTGTTTAGAACCTGCGCCGCTTTCACGACTTCGAGCAACAGGCGCTTACGTGTCACCGGATAGCTCACCAGTGGACCACCACGCCCCTCGTTGAGCGAAGAGTCCCAGCGGTCACCCTCGAAGTAGAAAGCCGCTTCGTCACCATAGCCCATCAGCACATGGCGATCTACCTCGTTAAAACAGGCGTTGGTCAGACCACCCTCGAACCAGCGGTAGAATGGTGCTTCATCATCATTGAGTGCACGTTCCCATGGGGAATGATTAGCATTGTAGGTAACCTTGACTTCGGCACCTGTTTTGGCGTGCAAGCCCGTCCAACGTTGTTGTTTTTCATCCCAGGTAATCCACGCATCAAGCGTGCGGTCGTACCAATGGATGGCTGAACGCCCAATGGCCCCCTGAAAGGCTCCAGGGTTGTCCAGAAATGCCTGACGTTGCGCCTCCCAATCGGCACGTGTACGAATAGTATTGGCGCGTGGTGAACGTAAGCGTTCAGCAAGTGCTTTTTCAAAAGAAGAAGTGGTTTTACTGGTCATATGTAACCTGCTTTTTTCTCATTTTTGAATACTGTTTACAATTGCAATTTGAGTGGCATAGCGAGGTGTAGCAGCCTATCATCTACTGCTACGACCCCTCTATGTCATATGTCATCAGCCCTGAGCATTACACCGTAATCGCATTCCCGCGGTAAATACGTGCACGATAACGACTATCACTTGGCGTCGGTAATGGTGCGCTGGTCAGCAGAATAGCATGGACAAAGCGGATCAATTCCTCTTGTTCCTCAACCGCATTGCGTGGTTCTTCGGTGCGCGCCCGTCGCGTAAGATCAACCTGATTGACGGGCACATGTGGCATGGTTCGCTCACTCTCCGCGCCAACGGTGGCAGTCAAGGCATGCAATGTGGTTTTAACAAAATTGGCCAGCGCAAACTCTTCTTCGGTGGAGCGTGCGGTTGTTTCCGGTGTGACGAGTACCAGTTGGGCACTATCCATCAATGATATTTTTTGAGTCACCCGGAAGTGATGCGTAATCTGGTCTTCAACCAGATCGCTAAATTCCTGTTCATTCAATACATCGGACCAATCGCCATCCTTGGATACCAATGCACGTTGTGGTAAAGGCCGGAAGGGCATGCAGATCACTGGCCCAGGGCTGCCAAAAGCCGCACGGGCAGCATCAATGCCGTGCTCAATATTGCCGTTGGTGGCAATCGCACACAACCGACCATCATCACGATGCTCTGGCATCATCTCCATCATGGCATCAGCAGCTTCAGCAGTTTCGGTGAGGAACACTACCCGTTTAGCATGCAAATCGTCCAGATAGACCTGTGCAAGCCGTACCAGATGCTTTTGCATGTGCTCACCAATGAGATAAACGACATTATCTCGGAAACGTGCAATCCGTTCTGGACGCCCCTTCCCAAACAACTCACCTTCCGTTACGGTGCGCTCAAAGCGGAGGCCTCCAGACGGGTGGAAGGTCTCACCACTGACATTATGATCGGCCAGATAGTAGATAGTTGCCTTGGCCACTTCCAATTCTGTAGGCATACGTTGCAGATACAGCATGCCAATAATCCCTTTGTGCACTTTATGTGCCTCTTTCTCAATCTGCTCAAAGGTAAAGAAAGGCTCTGTAGGAATGTTCGTCAGTTGTGGAAGAGGAACAGAAGATGTCGTAAATGCTCGTTCAGAGCCTGTTTCAGTACGTCGGTTGGAAGTTGTCGTGGTGGTAGACGATTGCGAAGTTACCGCCACTGCTTCTTTCGGCAAAATCTCCATTGTGACACCAGCTTCGATGCCATTCTCCTGACTGTAATGGAGATAGCCACTTGTCTCCAGCCGGCGGATCAACTTTTGGGCAATCTTTTCATTCATAAGGTACATACGCGATGATCCTGCTGGATCGCTGCGTTCCCAGATGGTTGTGGCCATCCGCTGTAATGCAACCGGAATATCGCCAACACTACGCATCAACATCATGACATCATTTGCAAAAATAAGTGGAAGCATATCGGCAATTGAACGCCCAGTCGAGGTATGGGCCTCAATCATCGCAGCGTAGAGTTCATTCAAACGCTTGTTTTGGAGGATCAGACGTCCACGACGGGCAAACAGTCCGGGGCGCTCGCCGGTTCCACGGAGACGATCCCCTTCGACAGGTCCTGGGGCAAGGGCATTGATCTGAACCTGAGGCCCCATAAAGCGTGCCCATGTTTCAGCCATTGCACGCTGCCCAGCTTTACTCACCGCATAGTCAGATCGATTAGGGTAGGGGATGGCAACATACTTTTCGCCCCCGAAATAGGACGAAACATTGAGAATGTAGCCACGCTCTCGTGCCTTCATCAGTGGTGCAAGTTTACGGATGAGGGTATAGTTGCTCACCAAATTGGCTTGCAGTGTATGTCGCCAACTTTCAAGCGGCATATCAATAACCATTTCCTCTGCACCCGCGATACCCGCATTATTGAAGAGATAATCAACATGGCCAAAAGTATCTATCGTGTGTTCAACCAGACGCTCGAGGTCTTTGGGGTCGGCAACGTCACATCCGGCCATAATTTGTACACGTTTTTCCGCATTGGGATAGCCTGCATTCTTCACCTCAGTAACCATCGACTCACGGGCTTCCTCTAGCTGGCCAGACCCACGAGCGGCCAACATAACATAGGCACCACTCAATGCAAGCAACCGCCCAATCTGACCACCAATGCCAGAACTACCTCCCGTGATCAAGGCAACTTTGTCACGATGCAAGTTGTACAAATTTTCTGCCCAGTCAGGCAGGGAACGGTGGACACCTCGCATTGGCTCGATCTGTTTTGGCAAGACCAGATTGATTTCTTCCATGTTACGCTGGTTTGCCAGCACATCGGCCATCCACATATGCGCATAGTCACGGCTCTTATCGCTGTCGTTGGTGTAGCGAATAATCTGGTGAGCACGGATTGCGGTCGACGCTTGCTTTCCATTAGAGCGAGCTGCATCGAGTGTAGACTCGTGGCGCCATACACGTATCAATTGCTCCAACGCCGCACTTAAGACTTTGGCATAGGTATTGTTGCGCGCATCATCACCATTGCTCGCAAAGATGATATGCGGTGTTTGTGTTGGTGGTCGATTCTCCCAATACTGCATCAGCTGACTTGCCAGACTCATCATACCTGTAATTTCATTGTCGAGAAATTGACCGATAATGGTGTCATCGGCCTCGGTGAGGTATGCCGAGTTTTTTGATGGCATTGTGTGATAGTGTGAGATATTGTACGCAGGGAGTATAATGATGTGATTGGGCTCACCATGAGTAGCACGTATTCGATCAAATGCAATCTCAAAGCTTGAGGGATCATGTGGTGTTAGGGAACACAAGAGCAATTCCTGAGAGTCCATGGTTTCTTCGACTGCATCCAATGTGGTTCCCTCGCGGAAGGCTAGCGCAACTTTGGCCCCATAGCTCTGGAGTGTTTGTGCGAGATGCAACGAATCATCGATCTGTTCACCAGCACAGATCAGCACTACCTCGTCTGTAAATTGGATATTGCGTCGTTCTGGCCAGGCTACGAGCGTCGTGCGACTCTCAGCGGGAACGTCCATTCCATTGGTTACCTCAAAGATATGACCACTATAGGCAGCGGCTTCATCGCTCCCAAGGAAAACTACACTATCTGCTACATCAACTGGCTTCGGAAAGCCTTTCTCAAGATCACCTGAGTTACCTACCCGCTTGAGGCGCATGATGTCAAAAAAGCCATTCGCAGTTGTTCCGTCGGGAATGCCTTTCAATTCATCCATCGATTTGAACACCGTACGGATACGCTCACTATCGATTGGGCCGGGGTAAATGGTGTTGAGCCGAATACCCTGCTCACCAAGCTCACGAGCACACTGCTCACTCAAGACATTGAGGGCCGCTTTAGGAACGACATATGGGATGCGTCCATAGTAATCCGTTCTTGAAAAAATCGTTGAGACATTCACGATACTACTACCAGGCTGCATATGAGGAGCAACAGCACGTGTCATGTTCCAGGTAATACTGAGCAGATTACCTACCGCCTGGCCAAGCGTTTCTGTATCAGGGCTTTGCAGATCCTGCTCTTTCAGAGGAACGTCAACAAGGCGACGACGGGGACCAGCAGTACCAGCATTGTTAACCAAGATATCAATACGACCTGTCTTAGCGAAGATGGTTTCAATGCCAATGCGGACCTGCTGCATATTACTTCCATCAAAAGCAACCGCGATAATCCGCTCAGGTGCAACCTGTTCCTCATCAATAAGCTGTTGGCGATAGCGCTCCAACTTCAATTCGGTGCGTCCAGTAATAACAACTGTCGCACCTTCACCCAGATAGCGCCGTGTAATGATTTCACCAATATTCCCAGCACCACCGGTAATAATGGCAACTTTGCCGTCGAGTCGCCCTTGACGACCATTATGGAGTGACATTAGAAAACCTCCTCATTGTGAGCCATGAGGCATACAACAATAAAGCATCTTATTTTAAAAAATGAAATAACTGATGAAACGAACGTATGTTATTCAATAACCTAACTCATAAAACCGGATACGCTTCCCAACGAATAATGTGCCGTATCTTGATAGTTTCCAATTGCCCGATATTTTGCGTATCGCAGAGATACAAGTGCGGATATAGTGAGTTCCTGAAGCTCTCTCAGATTACTGGTAATTGCGCATTGCAACGAGGTTATGACAGATAAATGGTCGGTGTGTGCACCTCCCAATGGTTCTAGGATGACACTATCAACAATATGTAGTTCCTGCAACTCTGGTGCCGTAATTCGCATAGCCTGGGCAGCTTCTGGCGCTTTCGCAGCATCACGCCACAGAATTGATGCTGCGGCTTCTGGCGAAGCTACAGAGTAGATAGAGTTTTCAAGCATAAGCAATCGATCAGCAACACCAATAGCCAGTGCACCACCACTCCCACCTTCACCGATCACACAAGCGATGATCGGTGTTTGCAATTTGGCCATCGTCCAAATGCTTTCAGCAATTGCATTGGCCTGGCCACGCTCTTCAGAATTTTGATTGGGATTGGCACCTGGTGTATCAATCAAACACAAAATTGGAAACCCAAATTTCTCGGCGTGTTGAAAGAGACGTAATGCTTTACGATATCCTTCAGGATGCGCCATACCAAAATTTCGCTGGACATTTTCACGGGTATTACGGCCTTTTTGATGGCCAATTATCATAATGGTTTGCTGATTAAAAGTAGCGATACCACCAACAATTGCTTGATCATCACCGAAACGCCGGTCACCATGTAACTCGACAAAATCTTCACACAATCCGTGGATGTAGTCTAATGTACGTGGTCTTTGAGGATGGCGTGCTAATTGAACACGACCCCATGAGCTTAAAGTCTGGGGCTCAACCTGTATTGCTTCATTCATACAATCAAATTTCTTTTTATTTTCACTAAGCTTAGGCTACTGAGCGCACTACTTTTACACGTTCTTCTCGATTGTTATGTTTCGTTGTGTCTATCACCCGATCAGCGTAGGTGTATAAACGAGCTAGTTTCGCAAGTGTTGCACGCATCTCGTTTCGTGACACAATCATATCGATCATGCCGTGTTCTAGCATGAATTCAGCCGTTTGAAAATCAGCCGGCAATTTTTGACGAATGGTTTGCTCAATCACCCACTTGCCAGCAAACCCGATGTTGGCACCCGGCTCAGCAATAATAATGTCGGCAACTGAGGCATACGATGCTGTCACGCCGCCGTAGCAAGGATCAGTCAGTAGTGAGATATGCGGCTGGCGCACATCGGCAAGCCGCGTGAGAGCCATCGTAATTTTGGCCATTTGCATCAATGAAATAAGCCCTTCTTGCATTCGTGCACCACCACTGGAGTTAATCGTCAACAATGGCATTTCGTGGTGTGCGGCATGTTCAGCTGCTCGTGCTATCTTTTCACCATAAACGCTTCCCATTGAAGCGCCCATAAAACGGAAATCACAAATAGCGACAGCTACTGGCAGCCCCTCAACAGTACCTTGTCCACTCAGCACCACGTCGGACAAGGATGTTCGGCCCTGAGCTTCATTTAGCTTGTCCGCATACGACGTGTCCAGGGAAACGAAATCCAGTGGATCAGTTGATCGTAGGCCCGTATCACGTTCTTGGAACGACCCCTCATCAAAGAGGCGCAACCATTCATGACTGTTCAAGCGCATATGATGATCACAACGAGGGCACACACCAAAATGATCCTGAAGCTGCTTGCGATAGATGAGTTCACGGCACGAGGAGCACTTGACCCAAAGATCATCAGGAAGGTTAGGCATTGGCGGTTGTTGAACTGCCGTAAAGCTCTTGCGTGTACGCTGAATAAGCTCTTTCAAAGTAGCCTCCTCAAAGTCTATCAAGTGCCTAAGTAATCTGAGGCATCCGAGCCTCAAGTCACAAATCGAGCAAACGCAGAAAAACGTTCAATGATCTGGTAGGAATTATGAAATTTCGATTTCAACTTTCTTCACAAAGTGTACCAACAACCCTTTGTGAAAGAGACCACCAGAAGGATAGGTTTTTGAACAGAATCGGAGAGGGAGTTCCCCGTCTTTTGGAGGGGATGACCACGGAAGAAAGCAGAGATTGTAGGCAAAAGCGCTTTGTTACGGGATATCTAGGGGGACAGGTGGCGAGTACTAATTCAGTAATAGCCCCGAACAACCCAACTATCATACAAGAAGATGGTTTCTGGGTAGCTATACTCAGTCATACTGTTAGTCAGTACTTTTTCAAAAGGGCACAACGTTGATAGTGGTACCAAGATGGTGGTCCTGTCCTGCTGGAATACAAACCGTATTATCATACGCATTGCCTGTTTCCACACACACCATCTCCATATACTCCTGATCACCAAAGTCGCGCATGCGCTGGGCTTTAGCGCTCCACGGGTTCCATACAATCGTCGATTGGCTCCCACTTTTGGCAGCCTGAATCGAACGTTGTAATCCCGAGTCATCAATACGACAGGTCGCATCTGTTCCAAGATAGACATTATCGACTTCACTAGAGATAGTGATAGGTCCATCCTGTACTTTACGTTGTTTCGAGTCAACCTGATCGATATAGGTTGCTGCGTCCAGACCATGGATGGTGATATTTGAAATAGCGCTAACAGTAAAATAACTATGCAGTGCACCACTATAGAAGAAATCTACATTCCCTGTATTTTGTATACACAGATCGATCTCGAGTGATGCTCCAACGGTAATGGCGATCTCAAGTGCAAAAGCATGTGGCCACAATGTGTGTGTTTCCTCGGTATCCCACAACCCAAGCCGCATATACGTCGCATCGCTTGCAACAGTGGTCGTTTCAAGAACTGACCAGACCGATGTACGTGCAAATCCATGGGACGGCTTATTTGTATCATTTGGGTGTGGGCCAAACCACGGCCAACATATTGGTACACCGCCACGTATAGGTTTCTCGATCTCGTAGAAACTCTGTGCGCTCGACCAGAGCACTGGTGCGTGACCGTGAGGTTGGTATGACAACACATGGCCGCCATAGAGCGAAATCACTGCCTGGGCATGTGCGTTACGAATCGTGGCTACTGGTAACCCTCCAGGGCCATCACTAAAAGAGAGTTGGGCTGCAATCCCAAAATGTTGATTCAGGACAGGGATCGGTGGAAAAGACATGACCTACCTTATTACTTGGATGATTTGCACGCTCAATTGTACCATATCGCGCACAAGGTCAAGAGTAATCTGCATACCGTGTAGTGTAAGGACTAACCTTGTTGTGGATCAGGTGTGTATGGCTGTAAAAGAGACGGTGTGGGGGTATAAAAAGAATCGTGATCAACGGTCAACAATGGTTGAGAGGTTAGAGAGCAGGCCTGGATACTCGGGAGACGGACAGTGAAGGTCGATCCTTCGCCAAGAGAACTTACAACACTGATCTCACCATCAAGCATCTGGCATAAATGCCGACTGAGTGAAAGACCAAGCCCTGTTCCGCCATATCTACGGGTTGTTGATGAATCGGCCTGGGTGAATGCTTCAAAAAGATACGGTATCTTTTCGGTCTCAATACCAATACCAGTATCAGTAATACGAAACACCACTGATATGGTACCATTGATCTCTTCACGCTCAACCTCAAAGGTGACCGTACCACGATCAGTGAATTTTGCGGCATTACTCACGATATTGAATAGAATTTGGCGAATCTTGGTTGGATCGCTGGATATGATCCCAAGGTCCGCAGGGCATTGAACAATAAGTGAGTTTCCGTGCGACTCGACCAGTGGACGGGTGGTAGTAATGATTTCATCAACGAGCATATGGACATCAAACTCATCCAGAAAGAGTGCCATTTGTCCCGCCTCGATTTTGGAAAGGTCAAGCAGATTGTTAACCAGGGCAAGCAGATGATGACCAGCAGACCAAATAGCGGAAAGATCTTCGGTAAGCTGAGCTTTTTCCAGTTCGTCCGCCTGTCGTTGCAAGAGTTCACAATACCCGATAATAGTGGTTAATGGTGTCCGCAATTCATGGCTCATCGTTCCAATAAAAGAGCTTTTTGCGATGTTAGCTGCCTCAGCCATCTCTTTTGCTTTATACAGGATGTGTTCATTTTGTTTTCGTTCAGTGATATCACTGACCACAATCAGATATCCTGTATGCTCACCTCGTTTACCCTGAAGCTGGGTGAGCCGCGTATCAAAAACCTGAGGTCCTGCGTTATGATCCACCTGTAACTCTATACGTGCATCCTGTTTGCTCCATAGATAATCAAACCGGTCGTGATAACGTGCAAATAACATTTCAGCGGGTTTCCCGATCATACCGCGGTTCGGTTGATCAAGAATATCCATTGCTGCCGGATTAATATCAACAACACGTTTTTGAGAGTCAAGGACGATGACCCCATCACGAATATTTTCGATCACGACTTCGCGTGCAATCGGTATGATGTCAAATAATTGATAGCGAAATAGCCCCCATGCCAACACAACCGCCGTCAATGTAAACGTGAATGGGGTTATATCAACTGACTCAATGGGGCTCAGACCAGCGAGGTACACCATATTACCCAACCAAGGAAGGCATCCACCTACAAGTAATGTAGTAGCTTGTTTACGTTGTTGAGGTGTGGCTCGGATAAACGTTTGGAGAATAGTGACAGTTCCGTACAAAAATAAACTGTACGAATATATTGTATGGGCCCAAAACAGAGGTCCCATTTGAGTTTCTATGAAGCTTAAAGCACCACTATCTATTAAGCTTACATTACCACGGAAGAGACCATGAAAACTGTTAGTCCATACAGATAGCAATGTAATAATTGGCATGATTGACAACAGAACAATAGTTCGACGCGTCAATTGCTGGCGATGATCTGCATATTGCATGGCAAGAACAACCCATGCCACAGGAATAAAAACAATCCCTATGTAAATAACATTGGTCCAAAAGAGCTTTGTCGCAAGTGAGCTATTAACAAGACTCAAGGCATAACCTAATGCCCATATGGTTATGGCAATGGTTAATACAGAAAATGGACGAGATCCCAATGTCGCGCGATAACGACTAGCGATCAGTGTGAGACTAAGCGATATGAGTGCCGCACCAATGAGTGGAATAATAACCAGAAAGTACTGCCAGTACATCATGTACCCTTCACGCGATTATACAAATTTCACAACACTAATAATACTGCGACCTGAACCCATTATTCATTATGGTATATGAGCAGATCCTTCATGATGCTGTACAATACGTGCAATATTAAAACGATACTGCAACATTTTTTTGCACAATACGTATATTTTGCCAATGACATAAGCTAGTTATTGGATAGGAACTATGAGAAACACACGTTTTGTACATACGTTGGTAGAGTTTATCAAGATATGGTTGTTGTGCATCTGTGCCTCAGTTGTTTATGGCATCCTGCATGATCAGGTGACGGTAAGAGTAAGCCTTGAGTATTTTACGATTGGCCATCCCCCGGTTTTTAATACAACATCACCAACACTCCTTGCGTTAGGATGGGGGGTTATCGCAACCTGGTGGGTTGGTGTACTGCTGGGGTTCCCCACGGCTGTTATTGCATTGGCAGGACGGCGCGAAAAGGTGACAGCCAGCGATCTTGTACGGCCAGTTGGCGTTTTGTTTGCAGTTGCAGCAAGTATGGCCTTGCTCTTTGGGATGATTGGGTTCGTCCTCGCATTCACCGAAGTGGTCAAGCTCCCTGAAAAAGACATCGTTATGTTGCCTGCTGGTGGTGCACTGGGCTATATCGCTGCTGGCTGGGCCCATAACACATCATATGCCGCTGGCGCAGTTGGTGCCATCGTGCTCTGGTTGTGGGTTGGTCGAAAGCGTACACAGCTAGCACAAACGACCATAGCGCCTTCATCTGAGAAACGCTTTACGAGAGGTGTTGTTATTGGTGGGATTATATGTGCCATTCTGTGGGGTGGTGGGCTTTATGCTGGGTATACCATCTATCAGGGTTTCACAGACACCTACTTTCCGGCTGACGGTATATCTTAGTATGCACATAGCGTAGTAGCCGTGTGCAACTGTTACTGTCAGGATAAACATAGAATCGTCAACATACTGGACAGAAAAAGAGACTAGATTATGCAACGGCATTCACTGCTGCTCACAGCCCCACGCCAGATCACATGGTTCACTGAAGAACTGCCTCCGCCTGGGCCGCAGGACATACTCGTTCGTACACGCACTGGAGCAATCAGTGTTGGCACCGAATTGCCACAATATCGCGGTGATGCACGGGCGAGTGAGCCACCAACATACCCAGCTATGACTGGATACGAAAGCCTTGCAGAAGTGATCGAGTGTGGTGCAGAGGTTCAAAACCTGACAGTTGGGGATCGTGTAGTAGCATTTTACGGACATCGTACAGCGGCAGTCGTACCTCTTTCGCGTGTTGTGCAGGTTCCTGACACTATTGATGATGCCCTGGCACTCTTAGTTATTCTGGCGTGTGATACGGCGAAGGGGGTGGCCAAACTTAACCCTGGCAGCGATGATACGGTATTGATTACAGGTGCAGGAACCATTGGGCTGTTAACGCTGTTCAATCTCCAGGTACAAGGAATAAGCCGGATTACGCTGGTCGACCCGGTACCACAACGCCGTGAGCTTGCACTTCGCCTTGGCGCAAGCTGCACAGTAGCCCCTGATGATGTGTACCAGCTTTCTCCTATCTACACCATGGGAGTTGAGTGTTCGAGTCGAAACAAGGCATTTGGTCTCTTACAAAACAAACTTATACCTGGAGGAAAACTGTGCATCCTTGCAGATGGTAATTTGGAACCGCTAGAGTTACAAACAGCGTTTCATCACAAGGAATTGACAGTTCTCGGTTCAAGCGATGGACTAGACTATCGGGACTATGCACGTTGGTTCTGGGAGCATGCCCAACCTGTAGCCAATACGCTACTTGATATATTTGATCTGCATATAGCTACGGAGCAAATACCCAACACCTTTGAATCAATGGTAAAGGGGGCAGTGCATCCTATTAAAGTGTTGACACATTACAAATTTTAGATGTCTCCTCATTTCTTCGGCTCTCATCTCCAAAATACGTTATAATACGAAAGGTTATAGACTAGTAGTAACACACATTGCGATCCATGATTGATCATTGCTGATTGATTGTCTCCGAGTTGGTCTTTATACTGGAGTGTGGCATGGGTATTGTATGAATCGACTTGCGACTTGGATACGCTCAAACACGTTATCAGACCCTATCGAACAGGAACAAGCCATCGCCTGCCAGATGACAGCGATCATTTTAAGCATCGGGGCAGTTGTGTGGCTCCCGATTTCACTCTCCGCATTCAGCCATCCTACTGCACAACTTCTAGCCCTTAGTTCCTCTCTCTCTGTATGGTTTTTCTCTATCCTTGCGACTGTTGCATTGCGACGTGGTGGTTTTAAGACTGCTGTGGTGCTCACGACAATAGGTATCTTCTCGGCTGTTACGCTAGTGCTGAGTGCAACAGGCCTTCGTTTAAGTGGCGGACTTCTTTTTGTGTACGCATTGCCACTTGTCCTTGTAGGACTGACCTGGGGACGGCGTGGGTTGGTCATCTTTGGTGGTCTCTGCTATGTAGTGCTTATTACGCTCACCACCATCGAATATCAACTCCCCGGCACATTGGGTTTTGGTTCTTTGGATGAGCCAATTACTGTGTTAGGGACAGCTGGTTTAGGGCTTATCCTGCTTTGTCTGTTCATTGATCAATTTGGGATTGTCTTACAGCGATCTTTGAAGGCAGCACTTGGGCGTGAACAAGAGTTGATAGCAATACGTAACACATTGGAGACAACGGTTAGCGAACGTACTACAGAGCTGTCAACAGCCCTTCATACTGTTGAACAGCGCGAGGCACGACTCACACAAACACTCCAAGAGCTACGCTCAAGTCAGAATATTATTCGTGAAATGAGTACACCGATCATTCCAGTCCTTGATGGAGTCTTAGTGACACCGTTAATTGGCGTGGTCGAAAGTGATCGTGCTGAGATCCTGACCAGGAATACACTTAAGGCCGTTGAACAAGCAAAACCACGTTATGTCATTTTTGATATTACGGGTGTATATGTAGTTGATGCACAGGTAGCGCAAACATTGCTGCAAATCACCAAAGCGATTCGATTACTCGGTGCACAAGCCATACTGGTTGGTATCCGTCCTGAGGTAGCTCAGACATTAGTAGCGTTACACGTGAGCCTTGATTCGATGATAACCTATGCCGATCTCCAGGAAGCTATCGTGACTCTGTTACGACATGAGGGTTGGCAAACAGAAAACCACGTATAATATCCACATACCAAATCACTCCTGAAAGCCGAGGTTTTTATGTCAAGTCGCCATGCGCTACTCATTGGTAGCCTGCCATTCGCCAACGAAGAAGACGCGATGACTCGTGCCGTCGATATGCTGGGGCCTCATCTCTTTTGCATTCCTGATGGCGAAATCGGAGAGAAGACTGAAGCATATCCTAATGGGAAACGAGCTGCCTGGGTTATGACCGCCATTAATATCTGTTCTGAAGACGCCGAAAGCTGGGAGGTAGTAAAGGAAGGTCTGCGCGATGAAAATGGCTTTCCTGTTAGTTATGATGATGTGCAAAAGCTACGATCAAAGCGCCCTGTCTCTGAAATGCATAACCATTTAGATTTTGGTTATCATACCTATTTCAACACCAGTTATCCTATCTTCAAGCGGCTACGAGCAGAAAGTGGATTGACTGACCTCAAGTTTCAGGTGGGTATTCCAACAGGCCTGGGAATCACCTTTTCAATGATGGCACCCATGGATGCGTTGCGCTACGCTGAGGCATTTAGTAGGCGTCTGGCTTTCGAAGTCAACGAAATTATTAAGGTTGCTGGCGATGATGTTGTTATTCAAATTGAAGTTCCCGGTGAGCTAGCCTTCGCGTATAAGTTGCCCAAGATGTTGGTGCGTATTGCAACACACAGCATCTATAGCCTCGTGACGAAGCTTCATCCATCAGCAGATATTGGAATTCATATCTGCTTTGGCGATCTCAATAATGAAGCACTCGTTCAGGCGAAGACACTGGCAAAAATGGTGCACTTCTCGAACTCGCTGGTCGCACACTGGCCAGATAGCCATCGTTTGGCATACATTCACTATCCACTTGCGGAAGCAGCCGAACCACCTTCGCTCAATCCCGCGTTCTATGCTCCACTGGCTCAGATCAATCTTCCACCGCATGTACGCTTTGTAGCGGGCTTTGTCCACGAACAATGTTCTGTAGGAGAACATCAGCAACTGCTTCGTGTTATCGAGGGCTTTCGAGGGCATCCAGTCGATGTGGCCTGTTCCTGCGGTCTGGGACGCCGGCCTGCGGATGTGGCCCAGTCACTGATGATGATGACCCGCTATGTGCTTGAAGGATCGAAAGAGGCACACCGCGAAGTAGGTATGTCCTGATATGTTACAAGGAGCTATAGTATGGATACCACCATCCAGTCAATCATGCAACTCCTCCAACTATCTGAGCGGCTCAAGTTTGAGCTACGACATAGCTGGCTGTCGAATGGACGGCAGGAAAGTGTTGCTGAGCACACATGGCAGATGGCATTGATGGCGATTCTTGCAGCACGCCATCTTGAACATCCAATCAATCTCGAACGGGTACTCAAAATGATTCTTGTGCACGATCTGGTCGAGGCTGAAGCAGGTGATGTGCCATTCTTCGAGGTGAGTGAGCGGCGTGACAGCAAGACCCAACGAGAGCAAGCTGCCATTGCTCATATACGCGATTTGCTTGCTGATGAGACAGGCCAGGAAATCTACGATCTGTGGTATGAGTTTGAGGAACGGCAGACCTACGAGGCAAAATTTGCGACAGCCTTAGACCATCTGGAAGTCCAGATCCAGCACAACTTCGCCGATCTCTCAACCTGGGAACCGATAGAATATGGTCTAGTGTATACCAAGATGGATACGCCGTGTGAACACGATGCTTTTCTCCAGAAGTTCTGTGCAGCCGTCAAGCAGCAGGCGGAGAACAAGCTACAACAGGCAGGCGTTGATGTTGAGATGATCAAAAATAATGTGTAGCAAGCATTTTGAATGTGGCAAGAGACGATTTTCAATGATAGGAGCAGGTTTTGATTGATATCAATACGGCATTTGGTGCTCGTGTAATGCATCGACTACAGAACGACTATATTATCTGGCTTACGACTGTTCGTGCTGACGGAACGCCACAACCAAGTCCCATCTGGTTTCTGTGGGATGCTGAAAGCATTATCTTCTACAGCAAACCGGACACCCCCAAAATACGCAACATCAACCACAATTCCAAAGTCGCACTCAACTTTGATGGTGATGGACAGGGCGGGGATATCATCGTTTTCAACGCAGAAGCCACGGTTGATCAGCATATACCACCTGCCGACCAATACCCTGCGTACCTTACCAAATATGGTGAAGGCATTACCACCCGTCTTGGCATGAGTCCTGCACAACTCGCACAGCTATATACAACATCTGTACGCGTGAAGTTGTTGCGGATTCGTGGTCATTAACAACTATGCAAAATCAAACTGTGGTTGTGCAGCAGTAAGCATAGATTGCTGCACATCTGTGGTCCATACGGTAGAGATAGTTTGACCTAGATCGGTTAATACTGCCTGTACATCGTCGTTGGCAGTGTCATGCAGCCCTTCACACACGATCAGTGCCTGACTCGTTGTGTCACTGACAGTTGATTGACGACTCTGCCGAAAGGTCCAGCGGCGTGCGTGGACCTGCTGTTCTGCATCAACAAAAACAATCTCCTGCGGATCAGGATGCTCTATCTCGCCACTAAAAGCCAGATAGTTTTCACCACCCGTAGCATGGCAAACTTCAATGAATGATGCGACTCGCTCAACATCAAAAACAGCTATTGGCAACGCATACGTGAGCGATACCGCATTACACAGATCGACAAGTGGGTGTAAGCGAGGCAGGTCATCTTCCTTGCGAAATCGCCGTAGCAGAGCCTCCGCAGCAGAACGATACTGTGTCGGCTTCAAACCCATCTTGGCAAATGCTCGTCGCCATGCAGCAATCTCGGGCATGTCGGCTTCGGTGCTCGTTTGTATACTTGTGCGTGCGCGTTGAAAAAATGGATCGAGATATAGTTCAACGTTTGTGTGGGTATTCACGTGCGGAACAAACAGAGTCCCAGCAGCGAGTTCAGGAAATGCTTGCCATATCTGTGGTGTGTGTCGAAAATACATAGTCTTGTGGTACCTACTATGTCTGATTCGTCTCGGCTATCGAAACTAAAGATTGCTGTGCAATACTGTCAATAGAAGTTGAAATAAAATCATTGGATGATCGGCAACGCTGTGCTATCCAACTAATCGCTTCGGCCCAAACACCCTCACGTTCGACATCCAACGGCAACATGTGGCCGCTCCGCTCAAACCAAACAGTACGTTGGTCCTCAGAGTGTATATGGGCCGCTATTTCTCGTGTGCTTGAAGGCTGCACCGTTAGATCATGATTGCCATGCAGAAACAGGATAGGATTGGTAATCGAAGAAAGGCGTCCTTTGACAGCATCACGAAGGCGTATGAGTTCATACAAAGAATCAACAGGGATGCGTACATTCTGACGGATATATTCTATAACTTTTGGGTCATCCAGATCAGCATCAGGCATACGTTCGTGAATACTTGCCCGAACCTTGGGATCAGTAAAATCAGCTTTCGCAAAGGGGTGGTACCAGGGCATCACGAATTTCAGGAGCCCAGTCAGACGAAGTTGCATTTCCCCATACAGATGGAGTGCAGGAGCCATGGCAATGATACCAGCAACCTGATGATGCATTGCCAAATGAAGTGCCAACAAGCCACCCATCGAAAAACCACATACAAAGACTTCATCGCACTGCTCTGAAAGTCGCTGAAAACCACCTACCGCCGACTCAGCCCACTGCTCCCAACGTAGGCCTTTGAGCCCTTCTGGCATACCACCATGCCCAGCCAGCACAGGTATATGCACCATGTAGCCCGCTTCGACGAGGGCTTGGCCCATTGGTTGGAGTTCGGCAGGGGAGCCACTGTACCCGTGCAACAATAAAACACCCGTCGGACTGTTACCCGCAAAAAACGGGGCATCCGCTGGGTGTTCCGATGTTGAAGAGGAACCAGGAAACGTATCGTTGTCTAGTGATGCCATAATGCTTCTTTTCTAGTTTGTCGTACAACTTGCAACTTATACGGAAGGTTACCGTAGCAGGATGGCATCACTCTATGTACAGCTACTCACTGTTTTGTTTAGCAACCTCTTCCTGTACTAGCTCAAAGGCCCGTGCTAATTGAGCGTCTTCACTTTCCTCAATGGCCAATGCACTCAGTTCGGCAGCCTCCTCTGGGGCTAGTTCAATGGTTTGGGGTGGCAACGTCACAATTTCGTCTGGCTCGATTCCTACATCACGCACCTGCTCGCCGTTGGGAGTCAGCCATTCGGTTGTGCCAAGCAAGATCTGTGCACCGTCGTTCAGTTCAAAACGTCGCAGTACGGTAGCCGTACCAAAAGTTGAGGTACCAATCACGGTTGCACGGTCCTGTTCTTTTAATGCACCTGCAAGTATCTCGGCTGAACTCGCACTATTTCCATTCACGAGCACAACCATTGGGAGATCGGTTGCAATGCCATCGCCTCTGGTGCGATATGGGCTTTGCTCACCATCGCGACTTTGTTCCAGCAGCACGGTGGTGTCTGGCGGAAGAAATTCACTGGCAATAGAGATAAGTTCATCAACGAGGCCACCTGGATTGTTTCGCAAATCCAGAATAATTGCTGTTGCACCCTCTGCTCGTGCTCCAGTCAGAGCCTCTTCAATATCTTCGGATGAAGGTTCCGAAAACTGGGTTAACTCGATCAATGCGACATCTTCAGGCAACATGGCCCAGGAAACACTTGGAATCTGTACTTCATCACGCTGTACCTCAATTTCGAGTGTCTCTTCACCACGTTGTATAGTAAGGAGCACCGTGCTCCCTTTAGGTCCACGAACTTTGCTCTGTAGTTCTTCAACAGTAACCCCACGTACATCTTCCCCATCAACCTCCATAATCAGATCGTCAGGAAGCAAACCAGCAGCTTCGGCAGGGGAATTTCTAATTGGTTCGACAATCAGTGGCTGGCCATCGCGCACATCGATATACGCGCCAATACCTTCAAAGCGGCCCGCCAGCGACTCACGTTCAGCCGCTGCAACTTCTGCAGGCATATAACGGGTGTGCCCCTGATCGCCAAGGCTGTTGATCATGCCAGCAATGGCACCATCAGTCATGGTCTGGGGATCGATGGCTTCAGGATCAACAAAATGGGTAGATGCAATCTCCCAGGCACGCCAGAAATTAGCAAAACCTGTACACACCTCAGAGGATTGGGGACAGGCAGTGGTCAACTGTGTGTTCGTAAAATATCCACCACCAAAGCCTGCTACCAGAACCACACCCAAAAATGGTGTAACTAACCAAAGAGGCACTTGTACCCGTAAAATGTTTACTAAATGTCGCATGTGTTCTCTCTAAATACTTTTTGGTTGATAAAGATACAATTAATAATAATATAACTTACAGGTGTTTCGATTGCTCCAAATCTCTTGTTATAACGTACAAACGCTACAGCTACAGCACTATAAACCGTTATATTGTAGTATACCAACGATAGAACTATCACAGAATGAGTGTATGATGAAAATGCAACTATAGTAACATTTTGCACTGGTACATCCATTCAGCATCATTACGAGCCAAGATGCAACTCGGTGGTATTTCTCAACCCTCGGTACCACGAATCTGCCTGCATGGTCTGTTTACCGCTAGGTTGCACTTCTACAAGTTGTAATGCTCCTGTTCCAGTTGCAACATAAATCATCTTTTGATCGATAAACAATGTTCCAGGAGTTTCGTTCCCGACCCAGTCCGGTACAAGGTGAGCCTCCATAATCTTGAGTGTTTGACCACTCCAACTTGTATACGCACTTGGCCACGGATCGTATGCGCGGATCATGCGTTCAATCTGAACCGCTGGCATATTCCAATCGATAAGGCCATCTGTTCGATTAAGCATATGGGTGTAAGTCGCGTGCGAGTCATCCTGTGGCATCAGATCAACCTCACCTGCTGCATAACTGGTCAAGATGTCAACCAAGCGTGCCGAACCTAAATGAAAAAGTTCATTCGTAAGCTGTTCTGTACGAGCATCAGGGGAAAGCCGCACACGTTCCTGTGTCAAGATCGGACCCGCATCCATTTTAGATACAAGCTGCATAATCGTCATACCTGTTTCCGTAGCACCAGACAGAATAGCCCCAATAACCGGAGTAGGTCCACGATGCAGCGGCAACAACGATGGATGCAAATTAATATATCCTAACGGTGGAATAGCGAGTACTCGTTTACGTAAAATCTCACCGTACGCCGCAACAACACCCACATCTGGTTGGAAAGCCGCCAATTGTTCCATGGCATCTGCATCACGTAGTGTTTCCGGCTGGAGCACGGGAATAGCATGCTCCACGGCAAGTTCTTTTACCGGAGGAGGTTGTACTGTCCGTCGACGACCAGTGGGGCGATCAGGCTGTGTGACTACGCCAACGACCTCATATCGAGGGTCTTGAATAAGTGCCCGAAGAGGGATTGTAGCAAACAATGGGGTGCCTAAAAATACGACTCGCATAAACGGCTAACCTCCTTTATACTATAAAACATCGTTACGTTAAGTATGTGCATGTCATGAAGGGTTTGTAGTGTCAACAAGCAGTGATATGCGTTTTCAATGTATTGCCTTTCACATACGCCGTGTAGTATAATGCAGTAGAGCCTGACTCGCTAGTTGTATATTGATAATAGCACGTTGTACTGTGGCATCATTACATAACAACATATTTTAGCGTCATTTATTTAGTGGTATAGCGATGTTGGCCCTCCTCTTTGATAAACAACTCCGACTGGTGAGCGATTACCCTGAACCGACTGTTCAGCCCGATGAAGCACTCATTCGACCTCACCTTGTCGGCATCTGTAATACAGATATTGAGATAACCCATGGCTACAAAGATTTTTGTGGTGTACTGGGCCATGAGTTTGTTGGTACCGTTATAGGATGCGCTGATCCCACGTGGGTCGGAGTTCGGGTAGTTGGCGAGATTAATATTGCTTGTCAGCAGTGTCATGCTTGTCGGCGTGGAGATACATCCCACTGTAGCTCTCGTATGACTTTAGGAATCAATAAACGCGATGGAGCAATGGCTGAGAGATTTAGTCTTCCCATTACTTGCTTGCACACTGTTCCGTCATCCGTACCAGATGAAGCAGCCGTCTTTGTTGAACCACTGGCCGCCGCACTGGAGATACTTGAGCAAACACACCTCCGTCCTACTGATCAAGTGGCAATAGTGGGTGACGGAAAGCTCGGATTGATCTGTGCACAGGTACTGCGTTTACCTGGCTGTGCTGTCACTGTTGTAGGAAGACATCCAGAGCGTTGGGATGTATTACATATGCAGGGTATTCGTACTACAACTGCCGATAGAAATAATGAACGATTTGATGTTGTCGTCGACTGTACTGGTCAACCTGGTGGGTTTGTTACGGCATCTCGGCTTGTGCGCCCGCGTGGCCGGTTGATCCTCAAAAGCACATTTGCAACTGAGGCATCCGTGGATCTGAGTATGCTGGTGGTCAATGAAATTTGTTTAGTCGGATCACGATGCGGACCATTTGCACCAGCATTACGGTTACTAAAGCAAGGGCTTATACATACAGGCCCACTTATTGCAAAGCGATATACACTACGTCATGCAATAGACGCATTCGAAGCCGTACCAAATCAACTTAAAATACTTCTGGAGGTCTGAATGTCAATTAAGAACACCGTTACATCTCTCGTTCTAACTCTATTGTTCTTCTCACTGATAGCCATCTTTCTGGCCACATCCCAGAATGCACTTGTTACTGGTTTAAGTGTTATTATTCTCGCGGTCAGTTTGATCATTGGGCTTACTGGTAGTTGGCGTGAGCTTGGCATTATGGCTGGCTTCACCGGTCTTGTTTCGCTAGTCGCTGCATCATTGGTTGGTGGTGTACTATTTGATAACATTGGGGCCTTTGTCTTTACACTCATCTGGGGCGTGGTACTACTCTTCATTGCGTTGTGGGTCCAACGAAACATGCTTTTTGTATCAAGTGATCGGGATGTATTAATTACCAACACCTACACAGGTATTACCCATATTGCTCCCAAACCAGTTGCACCGCCACTTATGCCTTTTCTGGAAGTAAAGGTTGCTGAGATTCCCCTCTATACGATGCTGTTAACCGTTTCTGTTGATAAAATAAATACCGCACCTGGTTACAATTTGAATCGGATTGATTTTGCAGTCGCTTACAAAATCATTGATCCACGTCAGGCCCGACGCAGTATTGCCAATCGAGGAAGTGCACAACAAGAAGTGGCCAAAGGGCTTGGTCAAGATGTGAACCAAGCACGCAACAACGTTGTTTTCTGGGAACGCTTAATCGGAAAACAATTGAGTGGAACTATGGATGGCATTGTTCGTGAAATTGTGTATGAGAGTAAGTTGGGGCCAGTTGATGCGTACAAGAATCGACATCAACTTTTAGGCAAAATAATAGACGACTTGACCGAGTCGTTGGCAGCCCGGGGCGTTGAAATCATGGCTGTGGAATTCGATTTCTTTGATGTTGATCGTGAAAGCTTCCGTCGTGCTAATCGTGAGCGATATTGGGAACGTGATACCAAACTGAAACGGATCGAAGCTGAGCGCGAAGCCGAACGCATACGCATTGTCGGTGAAGCTCAAGCAGAGTTGGAGGCTGAACGGGTAGCAATGATGGTACGCTCACTCCGTGAGTCTGGTATTGATCTCTCACCAGAAGATCTCGAGGATATTGTTATTAGTGCAATACGTGCGTCTTCTGAATTCGAAGGTGATTATGTACGATTACTACCAGAGCCACTCCCAAACGCGAAACCACCCATCAATAAAAAGTAAGTGCAGGTATGTAATGACAGATGATATAGCTGATATCGTGGTGGTTGGGGCTGCATGCCTTGACGTCAAAGGACGCTTAATGGGGGACATTGTTGCAGGAACATCTAACCCAGGGATGGTACAAATTAGCGTGGGTGGATGTGCGCGCAATATCGCCGAGAATCTGGCCCGTCTTGGATTATCCACAGCACTCTTAACGGTGGTATGCCAGGATGATTTTGGTCGCACTATCGTCCATCAAACCGAGGGTGCGGGCGTGAACACTGATCATGTGTTAATTACCTGCGATCAACACTCAGCCGCTTATATAGCCTTACTTAATCCGCAAGGCAATCTCCTCGTCGGTCTTGACGATACCGAGGCAACCGTAGCTATTACACCAGACTATATCGATACACATGCATCACTGTTAACCAATGCCAGAATGGTCATGATAGACGCAAATGTTCCCATTGAAAGTGCGAAACGGCTACTTGACATCTGTAGTATAGCGGGTGTACCAGTTGGCCTTGACCCGGTAGCATTTGCCCCAGCACAACGATATCGCCAGCACATTGGTG
The DNA here is from genome assembly GCA_039178835.1 of Chloroflexota bacterium. Lineage (GTDB taxonomy): Bacteria > Chloroflexota > Chloroflexia > Chloroflexales > Roseiflexaceae > AL-N1. Next base: position 44,629 of record JBCDFA010000003.1, on the reverse strand, counting down.
CATTCGCACTCGTTACACCAAATGCAGTTGAAGCCCAAGCACTAACCGGAATGCCTATCAGTGATGTTGATCAAGCCATCCGTGCAGCCAAACAACTTATTACGCAGGGAGTTGAAATCGCTATCATTACGATGGCAAATCAGGGATTGGTTTATGCAACATCTGATTCAAGTGGACATATTCCAGCTGTCTCAATGGAAATTGTTGATGCAACAGGTGCTAGTGATGCGCTAACCTCGACAGTATTGTATGCCCTCATCAATGAAATCTCCATTGATGAGGCTGTTCGATTAGGCGCTAGTGCAGCAGCATTAACACTTAGTTCACCTGAAACAGTGCGACAAGATTTGAGCTTGGAAAGTTTGTACGAACAACTTGTGTTGTAGTGTTTTTACCTGTTGCCAGCTGCATGGCATGTTGCAGGTTATACATTCTAGTAGCACTTTATCGATACCGTAGAAAACCCTGCAATCAGTGACCAACCTATGAAACGTATTCTCATCGCAGATGACGAATTGGCTGTGCGGCAACTTCTAGACCTGGTTCTTCGTGGTCAGGGATATGAGGTCATGACTGCACAAAATGGTGATGAATTGGTCCGTATGGCGCAAGACCACGTACCAGATTTAATGCTGGTCGATCTTATGATGCCGGTATTGGATGGATATGAGGCGATTCGGCAAATGCGCAATGATACACGTACCGCACATGTCCCGATGGTTATTTTGACAGCACGGTCCACACCGAACGATGTTGTAGTAGGGTTTGAAAGCGGGGCTGACGATTATGTAACCAAACCATTCAACATCCCTGAGTTGCTGGCACGAATCAAAGGCCATCTGCGGCGGGCCTCACAACGCCCAGTTCGGAGCCCCCTCACAGACTTACCAGGAAATGTGCTGCTTACTGAGGAACTGAAATTTCGGCTCAAAAAAGAGGCCCCTTTTGCATTGCTCTATCTTGATCTTGATAATTTCAAAGCATTTAATGATACCTATGGCTTTGCACGTGGGGATCGTGTTATTAAGCTAGTTGCTGAAGTAGTGACTGACGAAGTGGCCAAACTGTCAAATGAACCTGATTTTATTGGTCACATTGGTGGTGATGATTTTGCTATCTTGACACATTCTGACATGATAGAACCGTTATGTACTAATATTATCAAAACTTTTGATCATCGTATCAAAATGCTTTATGACCCTAAAGATCTCGAACTAGGATATCTTCTCGGACATGATCGACAGGGTGTTCCCCGACGCTTTCCCATTGTGTCTATTTCAATAGGTGTTGTTGATAGTCATCGTCGTGTGTTTACCGATCATGAAGAAGTTAGTCGTACAGCTGCTGGAATGAAGCAATTTGCAAAGCAACAAGCTGGGAGTAGTTATGCAGTTGATGTACGATCAACTGATCAAATCTATACAGCGCTTGAAAGACGTGGTCAGAATCAAGCACCTATTCTGTTGTTAAGTGCCAATGACACCTTTCTTGATACATTACACGCACCTTTAGAAGAGCATAAATACCGAACACTAAAAGCTTATTCTATTCTTGATGCGAATGCACTCCTTGCCCACGAATTACAACCGCAACTTATTTGCGCTGATGCACAATTAGGAGCTACTCTCTGGGATTTCGCTGACACATTGATGGCTGATACACCATCAACTGTGTTGATTGTACTTTCACAAGAGGCGCAAGATGAAGAGATTGCTTTCACGCATGGTGCACGTGCATTCATTCAAATACCGTTTCAGGTTCAACGTTTTTTGTCATGCATCGTCCAGTTTCTGAGACGTGAGGAATAAATATGTTCTATCTGCTCATCTTTGTCATCATTTTAATTAGTCTGGGAGTGGGGTATCTACGTTTTCGTCCAGCCATCAACACACGAATTAGAAATACAGTCAATCGTTTTCGCAAAAAACCTCAACCAACTAGCTCAGAGGGGACTGTCACTGTTATTCAGGATGGTGAAGAAATTCAGGCACCTATTCAGCATGTGGAAACATCACCTAAACCACGTCCATCATTTCAAACTGTCTTCAGCCAACGCCTCCAACAAGCTCCACGCACCTTTGCAGTAGCAGCTGTTATCTTGGTGGGGCTGTTCGCATTGTGGTTTGTTCTTCGTTTAATACCTGCACCTGCTGATCAATTTGTAGTGATCGTGACACCTTTTCAAGACCCTGATGGTCAGATAAACCAGTCTGGTCGGACTGTTGCACGGCAACTAGCCGATCAGTTGCCAGACGCCAGCGGTAATCGAGTCACGTCACAGTTTGTCAATGACCCACCTGATAATCCTCGTCAGGCACTACAGATGCTTGAACGTTATGGTGCAGATGCACTAATCTGGGGAGAAATTGAACCAGGTGGTATTCTTGATCAAGAGTCATTACGTCCACTACTTGCCTATCAACCAAATGGTGCCTTTGCACCGGCTGGTTGGGATGGGTATATCGGTCGCTTTACTATGCCAACTGTTTATACATTGTCAACAAATCCAATTAATGGGCAAGTTGTATTGCCAGAGCTTCTGAGGGCGTTGGCCGATTATAGTAATGGTGAATCTGATGCCGCCTTCGCAACATTGGGCCAACTTATTGATGATTATCCCGCGCTTTCGCCTGTTTTGACCTATGCTATACGTGGAAACGTACTCTGGGCTCGTGGTGAATATACGGCAGCAGCAGAGCAGTATCGTCGAACTGGCGCAATGGAAGCGACAAATGAATCATCACAAATGGCGTTATTAGCCAACAATCTTGGCGCTATCTTGCAAGACGCCGATGACTCAGATGCTCAAGAAGCCTTTAGACAGGCCGCTAAATTGCTCGGAGGACGTGATTTGATCGAGTTACGCCTGAATTGGGGCATTGAGCACATAGGCATGTGGGAGGCAGATGAGGCCATTAGCCAACTTGAAGCTGGGCGCAATTTGGTCCAATCACGCGAACTATTACCAACCTCTTTCTTCATTACCATGGCAGAAGCCTACCGTATAGGGGGGGATTTTGTACTGGCACAACAATCGCTTGACCAAGCTGAATTACAGGTGCAGATGGATGCCGAACAAACCACACCCGATCAACGAAGCCTTGTCACACATCGATTACATGCTGATATCGCAGAAGAACAGGCAAAACTCACACTCGCCGAGACGCTGAATGTGCAAGGGCGACTTGACTGGTCTTTACAGCGAGATGAAATAATCTTCGCTAATACCGATGAATCGCTTGATGTGCTCAGTACAGCCCAAACCGCCTTTGATGAATCACTACGTGAAACAGAATTGCTTATGAGTGATTGGGGGCGACGTGCTGCCGCAGAAGATGCTGCTGAGAACCCAATCACCAGCCTTGTTGCAACCGGACAGTCGCGGAATGCTGAAATGCAGTTACGTGAACGTCAACGCTGGCAGGCAATTACTAACTACACGATTGCCCAGACACGTGGTATACAAGGACCAGAAGGTTTCGCAGCATTCTGGGCCATGTTTGCTGGCGATCAGACACCAGTAGGACAAGCACGTGAAACACTAGAAACCCTTGTTGAGACCCAGGGCGAAGATGTAGATTCACGGATTTGGCTGGGTCGTACCTGGCGATTAAGTGGGGAGCCAGATCAGGCACGAGAGCAATTTACCACGGCCACAGAGCTTGAATCGCAACGGCCAGAACCTATCTATCATCAAGCACTCGTTGAACTTCCTCGTGATCAGGAAGAAGGATGGAGTCTCCTTGAAGAGGCCATTAATCAAGACCCTACATATTACCCAGCACGGAAAAAGCTTGCTGAAGTTGCGATTGAAGAACAACGATGGGAGGTAGCGCTAGAACAGTGTCGGTGGCTAGCACGTGAGCAACCTGGCGAATCTGCGACCGTCACCCTGGCCCATGTCTTACGTTTGAGCGGCCCATCAGGATACGTTGAAGCAGAACAGCTACTTCTTCCATTGGCAAATACAAACAATGTTGATGCTCTACTTGAGTTAAATCAGTTGTATCAAGCAAATGGCCAAACAACTGCGGCCCTGGAAGCCTTGCAAAGCGCCAATCAAATGAGCCCTAATCGTGCTGAGATTGCACATGAAATGGGGAACTTGTATGTACTTCTCGAGAGCCCGGCAGAAGCAGAAACCCAGTATCGCCGTGCCATCGATTTACAACCTTTATATGTTGATGCACACCTCGCACTTGGACAGCTCTACGCACGCCTGGGGCGCGTAAATGATGCTGCACAAGAATATCGTGCGGCTCTTGATGCAGGAACAAGTGACCCAGATGAACTCAAACAGATAGGTGTCGTGCTTTTAGCAAATAATGAAGTAGACTCAGCTATTTCCGCCTTTGAGCGTGCACGAGATAGCTCACCTGAAGATCCTGAGGTTTATTATTATCTTGGTCGTGCACAGGTACAAGATGATCGACTCGGAGTAGCACAAGAAACTATTCAACAGGCCATTGAGTTACGCAATGGCGTATATCCAGAAGCCCATACCCAATTAGGTGACATTGCGCTAAGACAAGACAATTTCCAGACAGCTAATGAAGAATTCAACACAGCACTAGAACAAGACCCATCCTTGGTTCAGGCCTATATCGGCTTAGGGCGTACAGCAGGGTCACAAGGTAACTGGGCAGTAGCTCAGGGGCACTTCCAGAATGCAATCGCCCAATCACCTGAGTCGGCAGAGGCACACCTGTGGCTGGGGGAAGCACTGGTCCGACAAGATCGCGGTAATGATGCCATTGCATCGTACAATCGCACACTGGAACTTATCCCCAATTATCCAGAAGCATACTTTGGTCTTGCCCAAGCACAGGCTGCTGAAGGACGTCTTGTTGAAGCATCTACGAATATCGAACAAGCCCTCTTTTTGGAGCCGAACTATGCAGAAGCCTTGCTGTTACATGCAAAAGTGTATGAGCAGCAAGATCAAGTCACCGAGGCAATCCAAGCCTATGGTGATACGATTGCGGCAAATGAAGACCTCGCTGAACCACGCTATCGACGTGCCTTGCTGTATATTCGTACTGATCGGATACCCGAAGCGCAGGAGGACTTAGAAGGAGCTGTTCGTCTCCAATCAAACTTTCCAGAAGCACATTACTGGCTGGGTCGAACATATCTTATCGACAATCGGGCCGCTATTGCACGCGACCAATTTGAGCGAGCAGTCGAGCAACGGGGAGGAAATTACCCTGAGGCACGGTTCTATCAGGGGATAGCAGAGGAACAGCTCGGACAACGAGATAATGCAATTGAATCATTTCGTGTTGCGCTTCAACAAGCGCAAGATCGCCCCTGGAGCCAAGAAGCACAGGCTGCACTTACTCGGCTTGAGTCGCAATAATATATAATATGATGATATAATGTAGAGAGACTTGAGAGATACTAACAGTTAAATGAAGCTAACTACACAAATAGTACTGTGACATCTCATCATACTCTTGGTACATTATATGCTATCATGCAGTATGTCCGGTAAATGTAAAGGTATACAGTCAGGTACGACAGTGGTCAAAAGGTACTTATTTGAAGGGTTTTTGAGAGATTAAGGCAATGTCTACGGCAGAGCAGCCGTGTCATTCATTGTTGATTATTATGCCATCACATCAAGATTACAAAATTAAATTACAGGTATTACAGTCAGATCGGCTGCGTCGAGATCACGCTGATCTGGCTGCTGAACACCAGTACGAAGAAATCGCAACGTTCTTTTTCGAGGAAATGTATGGGCCACGTGACTTCAGTAATCGGGATGAACAAGCGCATCGATTACGCCAGTTTGTCCACATAGCACCAGGGCTAGCGGTTCGTGATGTTGAACAAATCCTCGATTTGCTAGAACTGACGAAAAAGTTGGATGACTCTGTGGTTGCGGAACTGATCGCACTGAATGCACCAGTCGAATATGATGAAAAACTGTATGAGCATGCCTACCGTCTTGCTGATAACTATGATGAACGAGTTGCACAACTTGATTTGATTCGTGGCTCGCTCAATAATGTCTATCGGCTCGCAAAAAATCCTGTCTTGAAAATGGTACTTCATCGTACTGCTGGATTAGCACAGGTGGCTGGCATGGCCGACATCCATCGCTTCTTACTCAGTGGCTATCAATCTATCCAGCCGGTGAAAGACATTCATCGCTTCATTGAGACCATCATTATTCGTGAACGGGTGCGGCTTGACCGAATTTATGAAGTCAAGCGTCCTGCCAGAAAAACAGCTTAAGCGCAGAGGAGTGGGAGGTATTGTGGCATCCCACTCCTCTGGGTTAGTTATCACATCTGGCTTCGTAATAACTTGAGATCAGACTCAACCATAAGCTGTACTAACTCTTCAAAGGATGTCTCTGGCTGCCATCCCAGTGTTTCGTGTGCCTTGCTTGCATCACCAACAAGTAAGTCAACCTCGGCAGGTCGTTTGAAACGCTCATCCTGTATCACATAATCTCGGTAGTCCAACCCGACATGCCCAAAAGCGAGTTCGCAGAAATGGCGTACTGTGTGTGTCGTCCCTGTTGCAACGACATAATCGTCAGGTATGTCCTGCTGGAGCATCAGCCACATAGCACGCACATAATCTCGCGCATAGCCCCAATCTCGCTGCGGATCGAGATCCCCAAGACGTAATTCCTTATCGAGGCCCAATTTAATCCGTGCAACACCATGGGTTATCTTACGCGTCACAAATTCTAGACCCCGACGTGGAGATTCGTGATTAAATAAAATCCCGGAACAGGCAAACAGATCATAGCTCTCTCGATAATTAATGGTAATCCAGTGACCGTAAACTTTGGCAACACCATATGGACTCCGTGGATAGAAGGGTGTTGTTTCTGTCTGAGGAACTGCTTGTACCTTCCCAAACATCTCACTACTTGATGCCTGATAAAAGCGAATACTAGGATCAATAATCCGAATAGCATTGAGCACACGCGTGACACTTAGTGCCGTCGTCTCACCGGTGAAAACAGGTTGAGTCCATGATGTTTGGACAAAAGACTGTGCAGCCAAATTGTAGACTTCATGTGGACGATGATCACGCAAAATACCTATCAGCGATGACTCATCTAAGAGATCACCAGAGACAAACTGGATATCATCCTGAATGTGCTTGATGCGTTCAAAATTAACAGTACTAGAACGACGGATCATACCAATAACATCATAGCCCTGTGTGAGGAGAAATTCGGCGAGATATGATCCATCTTGGCCTGTGATACCAGTAATAAGTGCGCGCTTGGTCATAAAATCCTTCTTTCATGCATACTGCATATAATGTAACGCAGACAAGGTCACAACGGAATACAATAATACCGTGAGACAAAACAGTCGTCTGCTAAGTAGATTAGCTGGAAGATATACATATCCATACGATAATCGGCATATGATACCACAAACTTTGTCCCTGCTACTATTTCTGATTTTGCATTGAAACCTTTGTCATATCTTTTTACTACTATAGGTCGTGATATGGGGGATAGACAGTACGGGTGTACGTGGTACAATAAACCATAGCAGATATATGGAGCGCGATTTAGCGGCTCACAAAGAATATGGATCGTCATAAGCGTGACATTGTTTTATTCCATGCCCACCCTTGTTCTAAGACATTTGTTGCGCCATTTATTAAAACACATACTACGACATGTGATGAACCACAAAAACTTCAGTCTACTCATCTGTTTCTAACCATAGGATATGAATGATAAACACAAGTAAACAGACATCAAACGACAAGGTGGTAGCAACATGACATCGGAGCAAGCGTCGACAGATACTCTTATTGATATCCTTGATGCAGCACAGAATGCAACACAATTCATTCAGGGTATGACCTTCGATACATTTGCCGCAGATCACAAAACGGTTTATGCTGTTGTCCATGCACTAGAACTACTTGGTAAAACAACACAGGATATCCCTCAATCGGTGCAAGAACGTTATTTCAATGTTCCATGGCAAACATTTGCCGAGTTACCCAATGTGTTAACTGCCAACTATATGCGTGGTCATCTTGCCTCGATATGGAAACTCACATCAGAAGAACTCCCCTCACTACTCCCTATATTTCGGCGCATGGTTGAAGACGCCCGAGTGCGTGCCTCATAATATATGGATAATCGCCCGAGTCTTTACTTCCTCCTCTGCACACATAGTAGCTGGATAGTGGTACAATGAGGCACATATAGGTGCTATATCAAAACTAAATATGTGCTTTTCCTATCGACTTTGTATTGTTGCAGTGTAAACAACATCTTGTGCATGATTGGTTCTTACTATGAGTTATGCCCAGCGTATTGCCGCGCAATTCAACATCCAACCAGAAAAGGTTGCGTCTACCATCACATTACTGGACGATGGCAACACATTGCCCTTTATTGCACGTTATCGTAAGGAACAAACAGGCGGGCTTGATGAAGAGCAAATTCGGCAAATCAGCACAACTCTGGAAAACCTACGGGCACTTGACGAACGGCGCGAAACGATTATCGCCTCGATCACCGAGCAAGGCAAACTAACCATTGAATTGCATCAACAACTGCTTGCTGCCGAAACACGTACTGCCCTTGAAGACCTCTATCAACCATATAAGCCCAAACGTCGTACTCGTGCTAGTATCGCTCGCGAGAAAGAGCTTCAACCACTAGCCGATCTCATCCTTGAACAGCCACACACACGTCAAAGTCTAGAGCAACTTGCAGAAGAGTTCGTAAGTGAAGAGGTACCAAGCCTAGATGAAGCCTTCGCCGGAGCACGTGATATTGTCGCTGAGACGATTAGCGATCATCCAGAGGTGCGGCGTATCACCCGTGAAAAAGCGCTTCAGTGGGCAGTGCTGAATAGCGACAAGAGCGATAAAGCGGAAGACCCTCGTAGCGTATATCAGACCTACTATGAGTTTGAAGGGTTGGTAAATCGATTACGCCCACATCAAATACTGGCCCTCAACCGTGGCGAGTCCGAAAATGTACTGCGGATCAACATTACCGTGCAGGAACGCGATTGGCGTGGCGCCATTGCCACCATCTTCCGAGCCAGCCCACGTTCACCGTTGGCTGAACAGATAGAACTTGCTATCACAGACTCTGCCGAGCGCCTGTTGCTCCCTGCAATTGAGCGCGATGTGCGCCGCACCCTGACGGAGACCGCCGAAGAACATGCTATTGATGTGTTTGCCTCTAACCTCCGAGCGCTCCTCAACCAGCCACCGCTGGCTGGCAATACCGTGATGGGGATCGACCCAGGCTTTCGTACCGGCTGCAAGGTGGTCGTGGTTGATGCGACAGGCAAAGTTCTTGCAACCACTACAATTTATCCACACGAACCACAAAAGCGTCGCAATGACTCACTACAGACATTAACAAATCTTATTGCACGTCATCAGGTTACGCTGATTGCGATTGGAAATGGGACGGCTTCTCGTGAAACCGAGCAACTTGTGGCTGAACTAACACGAAAGTTGTCTTCCGTACATTATCTGATTGTGAATGAGGCTGGGGCCAGTGTCTACAGCGCCAGTCCATTGGCACGGGCTGAATTGCCCGAGATGGATGTTAGTATGCGTGGCGCTGTCTCGATTGCGCGTCGCGTGCAAGACCCCCTTGCGGAACTGGTTAAGATTGATCCGCAGTCGATTGGTGTGGGACTCTACCAACACGATGTCGATCAGCCACGCCTGACCAATGCACTAGCCAGTGTTGTGGAGAGTGTGGTCAACAATGTCGGTGTTGATGTAAACACTGCATCACCGGCGCTGCTGACCCATGTTGCCGGGATTGGACCTAAACTTTCTGAGCGGATTGTGGCCTATCGTGATGAGCATGGACCTTTTCCCAACCGCAAAGCATTGAAAAAAGTCTCTGGTCTGGGCCCCAAAGCTTTTGAGCAATCGGCGGGGTTCCTACGTATTCGCGAAGGCGACACACCTCTGGATAGTAGTGCCATCCACCCTGAGAGTTATGCTGTGGCAGAAAAAGTGCTATCTCACGCAAAAATAACACTCCAAATGTCAACTGATGAACGACAAGCATCCTTACATACCTTCCAACAAAACCATCTTATTGATACATTGGCAACGACATTGGGAACTGGCGTGCCAACGCTCACCGATATTTTTGAGCAACTCATCAGGCCGGGGCGCGACCCACGCGAAGATTTACCCACACCAATTCTGCGTAGTGATATCCTATCGCTCGAAGATCTGCAACCTGGTTTACGGCTCAACGGGACCGTCCGCAATGTGGTCGACTTTGGTGCGTTTGTCGATATCGGGGTCAAGCAGGATGGTCTCCTGCATCGCAGTCAGATGCCGCGTGGCACAGTGGTGAATGTCGGCGATGTCATTGAGATAGAGATTATTAAGGTCGAAGCAGAGCGAGGGCGTATTGCGCTGGGGTGGCCCAACCATACACAGAGCTAGTAGTTATCACGGCGGTTATAAACCGCCGTTCCCATATTAATTGGCATCTCTCTTCATACGCGTTTGGTGAGAAAAGAAGTTTTCATAAAAATATCCGACAAGATAGACAAATTTCTCTCAAAGACCAGAGTGGAAAATATAGTATGCTCCATTACTATCCCGAATTCTCCGCGCATATGAGGCCAACGTCTGTAGTTTATCAACCAATTGATTACGATTAACAATAAGTTTTTCGTACTGTGCAGTGTTAGGCACAATTCTTTCGTACCCATCTTTTATGGAGTCGTTCTCTGATTCCCAGGTAAAGCCTCCGGTCAGCTTTAGAACCTTTGGTCCACACGCAAAGAGTTCAGCCCACAGTGAAAATACTTTTTCTGCAACTTCTGCCCCGTCCTCCCTAATCTCTGTAATACCATACATACACAAACCCTTAAAGGTATGTTTCCTCGAAGGATTATAACTTGGTATCCATTTTATGGTGTCATGCATATACCACAAAAGCTCATCGTGAATAAGGATTGAACTGGGGTGGTGTAAATAATGTTCCCAGTGATAATAAGGATTTTCTTCTCGTAATATCAACAAAAAATCGTGGTTTAATCCTATCATAGTATCATATATAATTACTTCAACTCTTCAATGTTACAGCTAAAGAAACGACCAGTACCGCGTACTCTCGACTCTTTACTCACACACTCCCGCGTTTCAACGCCATCCACTAACGTTCCTCATCGGTCGTTGTTGTTAACTTGCGATCACGCAGAGGGCGGCGCTGGCGGAGAAACACAAAGAGACCTACGCCGATACCCGCGATAATCAATGCGAACAACGTATTGCCCGTGATGAGAAAGAGCAATACGCCAATCAATACCAGCAGAATACCCACCAGCGAGGAGTCCACCTCGGGCAGTGGTAGCATCACTGGGCCATCTTGCGTGCCCTCCTCCTCTCCATCAGCATACCGTGATGACTCCACACGATTGCCTGCTTTTCCTTCAAACACTTCTGGGGGCAATGGCGCACCAGGCACAGGTTGCTCACGTGCTTCGGCCAGATACGCCGCACGCCAATCCAGTTCTGGTTGTAGCTTGCTCTGGAAAAGGTGAAAGGCAGCCCGCTGGAGATACGCCGGATGTGCCTGACTCAATTCAGCGATCATCTGTAATTCTCTTGGTGTAAATACGACGCCTGTGTCATCAAGATACGCCTCCGCAAACAGGCGCACTTCCGACATCGCAAATGCCCCCAGGCCAACCGTCGCAAACCGCTCACTCAGGGCCGGTGGTGTACCATTCATCGCAACCACTACATATAGCGGATTACGACGGCTGATGCGGGCTAGTTCTTCGAGAAGTTCAGCCCCCCATCCCGCAGCCAGTGCTGTTTGCGCATCGTCCAGACACAAGAGTACCGGCAAGCCCACGGTAATCAGTCCGACATCAAGAGCTGTCGGTGTATCGCCCTTCTGACGCAATGCCTCTATGACAACACGATACACCTCGGTGGCATTTGCAGCAACTTGCAGGTTCAGATAAAAAGACTGCAGATCGGGAAGCTCAAGCGTCGTTGAAGCTGATTGCGACACATGGGTCAAGAGTGATGATTTGCCGATTCCCGGCGATCCGGTGATCAGTATAGGTCGTCGTCCTTCGAGACCCTCAAACAGTAACGAAAGCTCCCCCCAACGTCCAGTGAACTTATGCGGGTCAGTGATACGGCCACGCTCAGTAAAAGGATTATTACTATCCTGCAAGTACTATTTCTCCATCGTATTGGGATGATGCGACGATAACAGCATCATCCCAATGTCTCACAATCATTAGACAGCAATCGTTTCCTGGTGAACGCCAAAAACCTCGCGCAACACATCACACATCTCACCAACTGTCGCGTAGGCTCGCACACAGTCGAGGATCAAGGGCATCATATTTGCATCGCCCTCAGCAGCCGCTCGTAGCGCAGACAATCGTTCTTCGACCAGTGCATTATCACGTGTGGTACGAACATGATTGAGACGTGCAAGATGACGTGTTTCGCCTTCTGGGTCCATCTCCAGAATAGGAATCTCTAGCGGTGCCTTGACGACCTGCTGATTCACACCAATGATGCCACGCACATGGCCATCAATTTCTTGCTGATAGCGGTAGGCCGCATCAGCAATCTCGTTCTGGAAATATCCATTGCGAATTGCCGGAATAACACCACCCTGATCATCGATCTTCTGGAAATACTCCAGACATTCCTGCTCCATTCGATCTGTCAGTGCCTCAACAAAATATGATCCACCAAGCGGATCGACAGTATTGGTAACACCACTTTCCTCAGCGATGATCTGCTGAGTACGCAAGGCAATGGTTGCGGCTTTCTCAGATGGCAGTGCCAGCGCCTCGTCCATTGAGTTGGTGTGAAGCGACTGTGTGCCACCAAGCACAGATGCCAGCGCCTGAATCGTTGTGCGTGCAATGTTCATCTCGGGCTGCTGGGCTGTAAGCGAACACCCGGCTGTTTGTGAATGAAAGCGCAGCCACCAGGAGCGAGGATTCTTAGCACCAAAACGTTCCCGCATGGTGCGTGCCCACACGCGTCGCGCCGCACGATACTTCGCAATCTCTTCGAAGAAATCGTTGTGCGCATTGAAAAAGAAAGACAAGCGCGGCGCAATGCCGTCGACATCAAGACCACGATCAACGGCTGCCTGGACATACGCAATGCCATCTGCCAGCGTAAATGCCAGCTCCTGCGCCGCCGTACTGCCTGCTTCACGAATATGATAGCCGCTGATCGAGATTGTATTCCATTGCGGGACTTCCTGCGCGCCAAACTCAAATGTATCAACCACAAGCCGCATTGAGGGCTCTGGCGGGAAGATATATTCATTCTGGGCGATATATTCCTTAAGAATATCGTTCTGCAATGTCCCACGCAATGCACTGAGCGGAATACCGCGTTTCTCTGCTACCACCAGATACATCGCCCAGACCATCGCCGCCGGGGAATTAATCGTCATCGAAGTGCTAACCTCATCAAGCGGCAGACCATCAAGCAAGATTTCCATATCAGCGAGTGAAGAAATAGCTACACCACACTTGCCAAATTCACCCTCGACCAGGGGATGATCGGTATCGCGACCATACAATGTTGGCATATCAAACGCAACCGACAGACCTGTCTGACCCTGCTCAAGCAAATACTTGAAACGTGCATTCGTCTCTTCAGCACTCCCAAACCCAGCAAACATTCGCATCGTCCACATCTTGCCGCGATAGCCGGTCGGGTGGATGCCACGTGTGTATGGATACTCACCAGGATGAGCAATATCATTCAGATAGTTGTTGTCAACTAAATCAAGCGGTGTATAGACCCGCTCAATAGGTGCACTTGAGGTCGTGATAAACGCGGCATCACGTTCAGGTTTCTTGTCGAGTGACGGCCAGAGCATCTGCTGCTCCCATTGCTCTTGTGCCTGTCGTACCTTATCTTGTGGTTCAAACATCGTTGTTGCCCCCGCAATAGCTGTAGTATCAAATCAAATGGCTTTCATTGGCATTATAGCATAGGCATACCGACAATAGGCTTCCTGAGCAAATAACTTGGAACCACACAACAAAGAGGATTTTTTGGAAAAAAAGAGAGGTACTGAGGAAAAATGCACTACTGCGCGATTACGCTCAAGCCATCCGCCAGCCACCATCGACGGACAAAGTCTGTCCGGTGATATACGAGGCCAGAGGCGACGCTAAAAAGAGGATGGCTGCCGCGACCTCTTCGGGTCGGCCAACTCGTTGCAACGCAATGACCCGCTCACCCCAGGTGCGTTGCTCATCCGGCACAACATCAAGCATCTCGGTTTCGATCAGGCCAGGAGCAACTGCATTCACGGTGATATTCCACGATGCCGCCTCACGTGAGATGGCTCGTGTCAGGCCCAGTACACCACCTGTGGCAGCCGAATAATCCGACTGATATGGCCCACCAGCAATGCCGTGGAGCGCAGCAACGTTCACAATACGCCCATAGCGACGACGCATCATTGGACGCAGGACCGCCTTACACACGTAGTACACTCCATCAAGATTACTCGACAACGTCTCATTCCACTGTTCGAGCGAAAGGTCTGAAAAAGACGTATAGAGTGCACTTCCTGCACAATTAATCAACACATCAATCCGCCCCCAACGCTCCATTGTGGTTGCTACAAGGGCATCGACTATCTCATGCTGCCGCACATCTACCTGCTGAGCAACAACCTCACCTGGGAATTCCTCACAAGACGCTACCGTCTCCGCAGCAGCATCAGCCCGCACCCGATAGCAAGCCACTACATTGGCCCCACGTTCTGCTAACATGCGCACAGCGGCCCGCCCAATTCCACGCGAGCCGCCGGTCACAATCACATTGTGATCACGAAAATCCATTCACTGTCCATTCTGCTCTGGTTCGTCTTTTGTTTTAGTCTCTTCTTCTTCGCGCCTTTTCTGCACAAATGCCCGGATGTCCTCCAGGCTGCTAATGTGAATCAGACGCGCCTCTGGAGCAATCCGTTTGATAAGTCCAGTCAACACCTTCCCAGGTCCCACCTCGACAAAGGTGTCAACACCCGAAGCAACCATATGTTGCACAGAAGCAATCCAACGAACAGGTGCGGTTACCTGTGTCGCCAACTCACGACGAATACGGGGTGCATACTTGAGAGGAGTTGCTGTCACGTTAGAAACGACGGGGACCTGAGCATTTTTAATGGGTACTTTGCTGGCCGCTTCAGCCAAACCCGATGCTGCATCGCGCATCAGTGGGGAATGAAACGCAGCGTTGACCTTCAACGGCATCACGCGTTTGGCTCCTTGTGCACGGGCCAGCTCCACTGCTTTTTCGACAGAGGCAGTAGCACCACTAATAACCAGTTGTCCAGGGGCATTGTAATTGGCAACCACAACCGGCTCATCATCAGTCGATGCTTCATTGCAGACCTGCTCCAGCACCTCCTCTTTCAGCCCAATCACAGCCGCCATAGTTCCCTTATCGGCAGATGCCATTAACTCGCCACGGCGGCGTACCAACTTAAGCGCATTGGCAAAATCGAGTGCCTTGGCCGAAACCAGTGCAGAAAACTTACCTAAACTATGTCCCGCTACAAATGATGAACTACCAGAGACTATTCCAGTCGTCTTAGCCTCCATCGCCAGCACAACAAGAAGCGCCATACTTACGGTGAGAATAGCAGGCTGAGCATTCTCTGTAGCTGTTAACTTCTCTTCAGGTCCCTCAAAACAAAGTTCTGATAATGAAAAACCAAGCGTATCATCAGCTTCTTCAAAGATAACACGAGCAGCTGGCGATGCCTGGTACAAATCACGACCCATACCAACGATTTGCGAACCTTGACCTGGAAAAACAAATGCCGTTTTCACGTTATTGACCCTACCATTTTTTGTTTGAATATTGATCTATGCTCTATCACGTTACTAACTGTCAGCAGTAAAAACGCAATTTCATGCCAGTTTCATCGTAGCATAATGATACACAATCAGATAATAGGAAAAAATGACAATTACGTCTCGCTTCACTCATATTTCACACAAACGTCAGCGGGAAATCAGACCATCACATCCCCAGCGCACCACTGACGAGCCCCATGTCAGCCCACCACCAAAAGCCGTAAGCAATACGTAGTCGCCATCTTTGATACGCCCCTGTTCAACCGCTTCTACAAGTGCAATCGGGACACTTGCTGCTGATGTGTTTCCGTAGTGTTCCAAGTTAACAAAGATATTTTCGCGTGGCATGCCCAGCCGTTTTGCAATAGCCTCAATAATTCGGAGATTGGCCTGATGTGGTATAACCAGTGCAATATCAGATGGCTGAAGACCAGCTTGTTCGACAGCTTGCAGCGAAGAAGCTGCCATATCACGAACTGCATACTTAAATATTTCGCGGCCCTGCATGTAGACATACTGGCGGCCTTCCTCAAGCAGTTCGGGAGTTGAGGGCAAGCGTGTACCACCAACCTCAACCGCCATCAAATCTTCGTGCTCACCAGCAGACCCTAACACACACGACAACTGGCCATAGGCTTCCCGGCTGGCTTGTAACACAACAGCGCCCGCACCATCACCAAAGAGCACACAAGTATTACGGTCTTGCCAATTAATATAGTGAGTAAAAATATCAGCCGCAATAAAAAGGACATTATGCGCAGCGCCAGAACGGAGCATACTGGTAGCGACCTGCAAACCATAAACAAAACCACTACAGGCAGCTACAACATCAAAAGCCACAGCCCCAGAAGGAATACCAAGATTGGATTGCACCGTACATGCTGTCGCCGGAAAAGGGCGATCCGGTGTACAGGTGGCTAAGACGACCAAATCAATGTCTTGGGGGGAAAGGCCAGACTGAGTCAGGGCCCGTTGGCCTGCTTTGGTCGCAAAAGTGGAGGTTTGTTCACCAGGCAAGGCAACCCGTCGTTCACGGATACCAGTGCGTGTTTGTATCCATTCATCGGAAGTGTCTACCAACTGTGCTATATCATCATTTGTCACTACACGCTCGGGCAGTGCCATGCCCCAGCCAGTTATTGCCGCATAATTCACGATGCCATCCTCCGAGTAAAAGTGACAATATTACCACTTTAACATATGTTACAACTGTCTCAGTACAGTATAACAATGAGCAAAGGTGTGCAGCAAGATGAAAGGGCTATTAGCGAAAATATGCCAACAGCCCTTTCCATGGTCATTCTGAAAGAAATTAGCTCAAATCGACGGAGTCATCAACTTCGACAACTTGGCGTCCACGATACATGCCGCACTTTTTACACACAGTATGTGCACGCATCAACGCACCGCAGCTAGGGCAAGTGACCAGAGTAGGTGCTTCTAAGCGCTGATTTCGGCGACGATTGCCACGACGGTGGCGAGATACTTTTGTTTTTGGTACAGCTCCCATCGGACTACTAGCTCCTTGTAGGTAACACTCTTATATATTAATCAAGTAAATTTTTGAGAATACTCAACCGTTCATCTTCTTCATCACTTGGGCAATCACACGATGTGTTATTTAGGTTAATACCACATGTAGGACAAAGGCCTTTACAGTCATCCCGACACAATGCTTGCATGGGCAATTCAATCAAGGTATATTCACGAATTGCCTGACCAACATCAACGAGATGATTTTCACTGATGAAGAATGGATCCTCTTCATCTGGTTGAGGCAACGAGGCACCAGTATTTACCTCAATCTTGGAATGAAACTCATCACAGAAGTGCAAACCAATCGATTGACTGACTTGATCGAGGCAGCGTGTACATGAACGTTCAACATCTCCTTGGACATGCACATCAGTCAAAACACCACTAGGTGTACGAGTGAAACGTACATTTCCCTTAATATGTTGAAGACTCATTTCATGATCCAATAGTAGTTTCTCTTCATCAAATGTATATTCACGTCGTCCACCTACAGGTTCTCGCAATAGTTGGGCAACGTTAAACTGTAGATCAACTTGTTTTTTCAGGTACATATCTATAAGCGCTCCCGCGCACAACGAAGGCGTATTATAGGCCACGCCTATAATACTGTCAAATATTTGCAACAAATGCGCCAGGGATTCAAGTTTTTGTTTATCGTAACGCTTTCAGACCATTCTGAACATTAAGCGTCAATTTTTCGAGCCGTTGTTCTAGCTCTTCAAGCACCTGACGCGCATAGTCATCAGCGCCAGTACGAACATTCGCCGCATCACGTTCAGCCTGCTCAAGTAAGCGTGATCGTTCTTCTTCAACGGCTTTCAATAGACCTTGTTCTTCCATCGCTTGATGGACACGCTCCTGCGCTTCACGTAGTAAACGATCCTGCTCACTTACGATACGCCGGGCTTGTTTCAGTTCTTCAGGGACTGAGACACGCATCCGGTCAATAATATCAAGAATGCGATTTTCATCGACCATCAATCGACCGCTAAACGGGACTCGACGACCTTCAGCAAGGACATCTTCCAATTCATCAATTAAATCATCGAGTTCGATAGAAGATCACCCCCTATCCAATCCTGCAATACACTCCATACAGTACAACATTGTTTTACCCTATTTAACTACGCACGCTGCCCATACATTCGCTCAACTGCCACGGCCACGTGTGATGGTACTAACCATGAGATATCGGCTCCCAACAAGGCCAGTTCACGTACAGTGCTTGAACTAAACGACGTATAGGCATGATCAGACATCAACATGACAATCTCAACATCGGGTGCAATTGTACGATTTATCTGCGCCATACGAAATTCCGGTTCAAAATCACTCTGACTTCGCATTCCACGCAAAATAACTTGTGCACCTTTTTGCCGTGCATATTCAACAGTGAGAATAGAATAACTGTCAACTTGCACATGTGGCAGATCAATAGTAGCTTCACGAAGCAATTCTAACCGCTCTGCGACATTAAACAATGGTTTCTTGCTGACCGGCTTATCAAAGACAGCCATAATGACCGTATCAAAGATACGTGATGCTCTGGTTGCGATATCCAGATGTCCATTTGTGACTGGATCAAAGCTACCTGGATAGACCGCTATTGTCACGTCTTTTTCCCCTTAGTCCAACAAAAAAGAAGAATTACCATTTACGTTTTTGGTGTTGTTTCGGGTTCAAAAATGGAGAAACACGAATCACCTAAACGGCGGTGTTTGATACGATTGAGTTGCCCATACGTATCTTCAAGATCAACCCGTGGTGAGTGACCAACTATCAATATACCTTCATGATCAAGTAACCCCAATTCCGCTATTTTGCGGATAATATCGTGAATTGCTGGGTCAGCATAGGGTGGATCCAGCGTGATTATAGCATACTTTTGATCGGGCTGCACTGTCGCTAAAAACCGCTCAACAGACAGTTGTATAACACGTCCCTGATCATGCAAATGCGTATGCTGCAAGTTGTCTTGAATAATCCGACAGACATGGCCACTTCGTTCCACAAAATCGGCCCACTCAGCCCCACGCGAAAGGCACTCAATCCCAAGCGAGCCTGTTCCTGCATACAAATCAAGTACGCGGCCCTGAATAGCATTATAACCTTCAAGTACAGAAAACAGCGCCTCTTTCACTCGATCTAACATTGGGCGAGTGTTCATTCCTTTAGGCGCTTTAAGTTTGTGTCCTTTGGCAGAGCCTGTAATAACACGCATACTAGTCACAACCACTACGAGAGCGACATAAGTCTATCAACTGCGTTGCTCTCATCTTTTATATACTTCTTGCATCACTGTTTCAATAACTATTATAGCAGTATTCACCGTGCGATGATCGATGTCTCGGTCCGGGTTCACAGCGGTCAATGCTACTGCTGATATAGTACTTACGTCGCCAAGTTTCTGGATGTAGTGTTGTAATTCGTTCAATGACAATCCCTGTTCAGTCGGATAATCTACACCAGGAACCTCCACTGGATCAAGAACATCAATATCAATATGCAAATACAAAGCGGTATTATCGAACCGCTGTTGGATTTTATCCCATATAGTCTGATCACGCTGCATCATAGCCGGGGTGCACATCAATACATCTGACGACTCTAGAGCCTGGCGCTCCAACACATCTAGATCACGTACACCACATAACACAACATGTGACTCAGGTAGCGGTTTGGTCAGACCAATGTCGTTGCGAAAACTCGCCAAACCACGACCAACAGCACTTGCAAGAGGCATACCACCGATATAACCACTCGGCGTGGTATCTGGTGTATTAAAATCGCCATGGGCATCAAACCAAACAATACCAGTGTGGGCAGAGTCGTTCAGACCGGCTAAAACACCAAGTGCAGTCACGCAATCACCACCCAGAACAAGCGGAAAAGATCCAGCCAAACGCGCCCGAGCAACTGCAGCAGCCACGCTTGCATGCACCTGACTGATGCGAGTCTGCTGAGTGGTGCTATCTAGTTCAACATCGATAATTTCGAGTGCCACATTGGCAAAACCAACAGCATGCATACGTTGTATTATACCCCTGTCAAGCAGAGTCTGTGGGGCATTTCCCATACCACTACGATGGTGATCAAGATCATACGGGACACCAATGATCGTCACATGCATACAGATAGCTACCTCTCTACCGTTTTCAAAATCAGGTTACATACCATATTCTAATCGACGAATCAAGGCTGATGGCAGGCGCGCTTCCCGCATTTGACGCTGGGTTTTAGCAATATCATACTCAACCCGATTCAGGCGCACTGTGTTTGCATCAGTGTCCAATATAGCATAAGAAGAACGAGGATCTTGATCGCGTGGTTGTCCGACACTTCCTGGGTTGATAAAATAGCGTTGTTTTTCATCGAGTTCGATAGTTTGACCAGCCTTCAAAATCACTGCCTCATCATGATGGCCCTGTCTGTGCTCAAAGAAAACCAGCGGGACGTGGGAATGGCCAATAAAACAGACCTGATTTTCAAACAGTGCAAAATTAATACGGGCTTGGGCACTACTTAACATATACTCCCAAACCGGTTCACGTGGGCTTCCATGAGCTACCATAAAACGTTCATCGACCTCTTTCTTGGGTGGTAAGGCCTCCAGTTCCGCTCGATGATCTGTTTTCAACTGTTCACCATTCCACAAGTTAGCAGATCGTGCATCAGGGTTAAAGTCATTGAGATCGATCTTGCCCAGACAAGCCAAGTCATGATTCCCAGCAATCATAACTGTTGCGAGCTTACGCATTGATGCCATGCATTCATTGGGACATGGCCCGTAACCAATCGTGTCTCCCAAGTTCCACAATTGATCAAACGAGCCAGCACAGGACAGAACGGTTTCAAGCGCAACATAGTTTGAATGAATGTCAGAAATGATGAGAACACGCATAGTTATACATTCCTGCTTACACCCGTGCAACTATATCTACGACGGGATGTATCTAGTAGATTATGTCGACAACTTACCTTGAACAGCTATTGAGGGGAAGACGATGCAACAATACTCATAGGATGCATTTCGTAATCGTGTAGTAATCGTTAGGCTTTGCAGCGACGCAATCCGAACCATATAATATGAATAGAAAACACGCGTATCAGGCTTAAAGGAGCCGTAGAAATAATCATGACCGAGCCATCAGGACACTGTCCATATATAGGACTTAAACAAAATCAATCCATACGGTTTGCCTCTCCGACCGCAGAACATCGTTGTTATGTGAGTGGTGAACCACTCAATATTCCGGTTGATCAAGCAAACTTTTGCCTTTCAACCAATCATGTGCATTGCCCATTATACATGGGTTTAAGTATGCCTACAACTGCAACAACCATATCGGAATTTGGCGAAGCGCCATCAAGAACGCCTGCTCAAGGATTGCAGGGCTGGCTAGGCACTTTGTCACAGCGTGATCGTCTTATCTACACTGCAATCTTGATTGCTCTCATGGTCGTTATCACCGTTTATCTGATAGCTGGTATCAATGCACTGCTACAAGAGAATGATATCATCGGGAATGGGCCAGTCGGCGAGGTAGCCGTACCGACTACAACTGAGCCCCCCGTGGACCAGACAGACACTGTCCTGACACCGGTGCTGCCCAACGTAACGGAAGAAACTGTGCTGCCAACACCAACAGCCCTTCCTACCAGCACACCATCACCCACACCATCACCTGAACCGACCAAAAATCGTCTCTACATCGCACCAACAGATATGCCTACTACAAGTCCAGATATATCATCAACAGCAACGAGGACACCTGAAGCAACAGGAGAAACAGCCAAAACACCTACAACACCATCACCAACCAGTACAAGTGAGCCACTTACCCCAACACCCAATCAAACAGTGGCAACAACTCCAATCACACTCTACTTTGTTGACAATGCTGCAAGCTTATTTGTTCCAGTACAAAGAGATGTACAGGTCTCCAATCAACAGATCGCTTCCGCTGCCGTTCAAGAACTTATTGCAGGCATATCTGCCCCGCTACAATCGTCTTTTATCGCCGAAACCCAACTGCTCGATCTTGAAGTCAGGAACCAAACTGCACAGGTTAATTTTGATCGTTACCCCGTTAAAGAAAATGATACGCGAGGGTTAGAAGCGCTTGTCTTAACCCTCACCGAGTTGGACAGTATTAGTCGTGTGCAAGTGCAAGTCAATGGGCAGAATGTTGGTATTGATGGCACTGGACCCATTGCACGGCCTGTGGTCAACCCCCTTGATCCAGATGGGTTACTTGCACAGGATCTGGAAATCACACCGCTCCCACTCTATTTCCTGAATAAAGATGGATATGATGTACGTGTTATGCGGATTGTTCCTCGCACAAATCAAACTGCGACCGAGACCATTCGGACACTTTTGGAAGGACCCGGAAGTTATGACAGTGCACTACAACGAATCATACCTGAAGGCACAGAATTGCGTGGGCTGCGTATTGAGCAGGGGGTCGTCCTTCTCGACTTCACCACACCCTTTACCAATACAACTGATCGTGCAGCAGCGATCCATACAACGACTGCATCGCTATTTACACTTGCAGAGTCAACCGGTGTGGAGTTTGCAGGTGTGCAGTTTCTGGTAGAAGGTCGTTCGCTTGCTGAATACTGGGGAAATGAGTATGGTAACATTTTTCTTCAGCCACAAATTAACCCCCAGTAGTCACCAGTACCACTTTTATATATTGCTAATCTGAAGACGTGTCTGATGTGTGGTTAGTTATATGAGAATGATGATGTTGGTCTGCGGCAGTTTTTAAACAATGCTCACATAAGCAGAAAGGCATCCCTTCTGTATGCTCACGTAATAGATGCTCACGTGCACCACAACACCGACAGGCACTCAAATTTTCGATGTCATCGGCACGCCAAAGCTCAGGGGTTATGAGCAACGAGATATGTCCACGATCATTTAACGAGAGCATACCAACTTTGACGCATGCTGCGGCAGGAAATGCTTCAATCACATGGGCAAAAATATATTTTGATCGTAAATATATTTCGTCACCTATCTGGACATTTTTCATCTGGGGATGTTGACGGATTTTCATATCGCATTCAACCGTTTCACTAAATCGTGCAACTCAACTTCGGATAGACAAAACGCGGGATCATCACCAAACATGAGCGCATCAAGTACCTCTGCAATCAATGGCTCGTGACCCTCTGCATAATCTTCTGCGCCAACTTCTTCAGCGTAAAAACGATCAAAAGCCCAGGAAGACAGCGTTGCGTCATCGATCTGCCCTGCTAAACGCGCTTCGATACGTTCAATCAACACTTCCCGTGTTACAACGAAAATGTGACTCGGTGGTTGATCAACCGCAGTTTGTTTTGTTTTCTCTGTCACGAGATAGTCCTACCTTTACTTTACAACATAGTAAGATTAGACCAGTGCATCTTCACATTGGTCAAAAAACCCACAACTGCGACAACGGTAAACATCGTTATGGCTTCGTACACAATCATTCTCTTCCAATAAATCACGCATTTCTGCGACGATGGTCAGAATACGTTCACGAACGTGTGGTGTATAGTCAAGACGAAACGTGTGTTCAGCATAGCGTAATAATCCATATGGAGGTGCCACACCACTAGTTTCTTCGATAAGTAAACAGTATGCTGCCAATTGCATTAAATCAGACTCGTATGGACGATGGGCAGTACGGCCTGGTTTGACCTCTACAGGTATCGAATGAGTACGTAGTTCGAGAATGTAGTCTGGTTTACCTGTAAGCCCTATCCGTCGCGCGAATAGGGCTTTCTCAGGCTGGTGTGCATTTGTATCGCGATATGTAATGGGAGCCCATGGCAACCCAGTACGACGACGTAAGGTGATCGACCAGACACCACACACAATGGCCAGAAGCAGTATCGCCAAGATCAATGAGATAGGCATTAGGCCCCCACAACCACGAGTAAGATAACCAGAAGGGCAAGGATGATTGCCACACTCAACAATAGACTGCTTCCAGCAACCATTTGCCCATGTCGTTGGTGGAGCATCTCGCCACGCTCACGACGTTCAGGATAAAGTGGTTCAAGCCCAACAACACGATGTAGCCACCAGGAACGTGCACAATAAATATATTCACCCACCTCGCTTGCACGAATAGTCTGACGCTTTTTAGTTATTTTGCGTTCGCTCAAAATGGTTTCCTGCTATGCTAACCACCCGGAAGCACAGGTTGACCGCTAATCCATTGGGCCACGTCAGAAATGGTCACTACCACCATAAGCCCTAATACCATGATAAAGCCCACCGCATGGACCATGGCTTCTTTTTCAGGAGGTATCTTTTTCCCACGGCGGATAATCTCGATCAGTGAAAACATAATATGACTGCCGTCCAGCGCCGGGATAGGCAATAAGTTGATAACAAACAAATTCAGACTTATCAGTGCTGTCCAATACCAAAATCCGGTAAAGCCATCACGTTCGATAATCTCGCCTGTGCCACGTGCAATGCCTACAACTCCAGCAACTCCACCCTCAACAGGCTCACTTTGGCCAAACAAACTACCTACTAACTGCCCGATGCTATCCATAAAGACACCAAGCACAACGAAAGTTCTCGTAAAACCCATACCGATAGCCTGTAACGGGCCAACTTGTTCAACCTCATTTTCGTAGAGGATACCAAGCCCGACTCGTTCCACTCCATCATCTGTTGACCATGGACCAGGCACAACCTCAAGGGTGACCAGTTCTCCACCACGCTCAACTACTACCTCGGTAGGGTCTCCAGCATTTTCTTCGGCGACAGTAGTCACAGATCTGGTATCACCTGATTCGATGGTAACACCACCAAACTCCACAAATCGGTCACCGGAAGCAAAACCAGCAGCTTCCGCTGGTGTATCCTCATACACGGTATCGATCACGGTATCAACGGTAGTAGCTCCGTTCACCATTATCAAACCGGCGAAAATAACAAATGTGAGCACTAAGTTCATTAATGGTCCGGCCAGCAGTACCAGAATCTTCTTCCAGGGCGCGGCCATTGATAGGCTCCCTACACCATAAATCTCTTCACCCTCACCCCCAAAACGAACAAATCCTCCAATTGGAAGCCAGTTGAGGGTGTACTTGACACCGTCATGCTCAAATAGGACGGCTGCACGAGGAGGATATCCAAAACCAAATTCGTCCACTTTAATACCAAACCGTCGAGCTGTAAGAAAATGACCTAGCTCGTGTACAAACACTAACAGCCCCAACATAAAGATAAAAGCTGTCATGGTCACTAGGCCGCCGATAAAGCTATCCAAAAGGAGACTCCTTCGTTATACAGGTACCTGCTAATACGAGAGAGATGACATAGTGGCACCAGAAGGCAAACATCGTTCGCGTATACTTAAACCTGCTTGATCGATATTCTTTATAATGAGGTAGTGTACTCCATCGACCATGGGCTGTCAACCATTTAAGCTACGCATACACCCTATCACAGAGCCAAATAGCTAATAATATGGAACACCTATGTAAGAAGAAGAATGCAATAAAACAAAACAGGAGTAACAAAAAAGAGGCTATCTGTACGGTCAAGAAGACCACCATGACCAGGTATAAGATGACCAGCATCTTTGAGGCCTACCTGACGCTTAAAAAACGACTCGGCAAGATCGCCTAGGGGCCCGGCAATACCTCCAACAGCACCCAACAAAGCCCCTAACCAAAGTGGAATAGGCAAACCAAAAAGAGGAACAAACGTAATTCCCACAATGATAGAAATAGCCATACCACCATATGCACCCTCCCATGTCTTCTTGGGGCTCAAAATAGGCGCTAATTTGTGCCGCCCAAAGGCACGCCCGACAAGATAGGCCATGGTATCTTGCAACCAAGTAATACCAAAGACAAGGTAGATCCAAGCAGTGCCAAGCGGCATTGGAACCAAACCAAACAAGCTCGCTTCCAGCGGTGTCTCAAGCGAGCGTAATAGAATAAAATGACAGAAGGCACCACCAATGTAGAAGGATCCAGCAAGAGTCAATGCCCAGTTTGCCAGCATTTTGGAATGCTCTTCATAACGGCATATTTCAACTACCAGGCTTACAATGACCGCACCAAATAAGACCAGCAAGGTAAGATCAAAAGTCACATCAAGAAACTGCTTAAATGCACTTGCCAGACATAGTGCGACACCTATTGTATAGCCAACCCTAAAACGTGGATTATAGCCCCCATGCTGGAGAATGATATACAACTCACGCAAACCAACAATGGTGAGGGTACATACTATGATGACCACTCCCCAGTAACTCCACGCAAGTGTCAGCAACAAGGGAATGAGGATGGCAGCGCTCAATAAACGTTGAGACAAGGAACTCCTAATCTTCCGAGAGACCACCGAATCGTCGTTTTCGCCGTCCATAATCACGAATAGCCTGTTTTAGCTGGTCTGGCCCAAAGTCTGGCCAATACGTGGTCGTTGTCCAATATTCACTGTAAGCAGCTTCCCAAACAAGAAAATTGGAAAGGCGCCATTCACCACTGGTACGAATAATGAGATCAGGATCAGGCGTGGGGTAGGTTGAAAGATGTTCAGCAAGACACTCTTCGTTAATGGACTCAAGCGGGACACCGTGTGCGATGATACGACGTACCGCATCAACAATATCAGCACGGCCACCATAATTGAGTGCAACTGTTAAAATCAAGCGTGTATTACTCTGTGTTAACGCAATAGCTTCACGAATTTTGTGCTGCAGTACTGATGACAGGTCTTCCATACGACCAACATGGCGTAATTGCACCTGTTCTTCGTGTAACTCTGCTAACTGGCTATCAATAAACTCACTCAGAATATTCATGAGCCCACTAATTTCTAAACGTGGGCGTTTCCAGTTTTCCGTCGAGAATGCATAGAGCGTAAGATGACGGACACCAAGACTTACACACTCCATAAGAATTTTACGAATATTCTCCGTACCTGCCCGATGTCCAGCAAGCCGGGGGAGGCCACGTTGCTTTGCCCAACGGCCATTCCCATCCATAATAATCGCAATATGTTCTGGTACTTTGAGAATTTCTTGCTGTTCCGACATCATAGTTGTTCATGTATCCTACATCAGGCTAGCAGCTTTAATGAAGCAACACATCCAAAAGGTAGCCTTCACCCAGAATTCAATCATCACATGCTAGATTGCTGTGGTTTTAGACTTCCATGACCTCAGCTTCTTTGGTCTCACCAATCTGATCCATCTCACGTGTGTAGCGGTTTGTGACATCCTGGACGCGATCTTGGGCACGGCGATGATCATCTTCGGAGATCTGCTTGTCTGTTTCTAATTGCCGCACTTCATCAAGCGCATCACGCCGAATATTCCGTAGCGCAACTTTACTCTCTTCAACCCGTGCACGCACCTGTTTAGTGAGATCACGACGACGTTCTTCGGTAAGCTGTGGAATAACCAGGCGGATAGTACGACCATCATTTGACGGGTTGATGCCAAGCTCCGAATTTTGAATGGCTTTTTCAATATCTTTAATCGTACTGGCGTCATACGGTTGCACCAACAACATGCGCGCTTCTGGAACGCTAATTCCAGCCAGTTGGTTGAGTGGCATAGAAGTGCCATACGCATCAATCGATAAGTGCTCTACCAATGCTGGCGATGCCCGGCCCGTGCGGATGGTTGCTAAATTATGACGTAACGCCTCAACCGATTTTTTCATACGTGTTTCAGTTTCTTGTAAGACATCGTCTACCATAATCAACCTCACATTACTTGCCAGATGTGCATCTAGCTATACAATCGCAGATCGGCTATCGTGTTTGCTAATGAGGGTCCCAACATGCTCACCTAGCACAATACGCTCAATGTTTCCAGCCTCCATCGAGTCAAACACAATAATAGGAATGTCATTATCCAAACAAAACGTCAATGCAGTGCTATCCATCACAGCAAGACCACGACTGAGTGCATCCATGTAAGTAATATGGTCAAAGCGCGTCGCAGTTGGATCCTGGCGTGGATCAGCAGTATATACTCCATCAACACCATGCTTGGCCATTAGAATAACTTCCGCATGAACCTCAGCGGCACGCAGAGCCGCTGCTGAATCGGTTGAGAAATATGGATTACCAGTTCCTGCCGCCAAAATAATAACCCGCCCTTTTTCCAAATGGCGGGTCGCACGACGCCGAATATATGTTTCTGCTACTTCGTCCATTTTAATCGCGGTCATAGCACGTGTAAAAACACCTCGCCGTTCCAGAGCATCTTGGAGAGCCAGTGCATTAATAATCGTGGCCAGCATCCCCATATAATGGGACTGTGCCGCATCCATGCCCTGTGCGATAGATTGATTCCCACGCCAGATATTGCCCCCGCCAAGTACGACAGCCATCTCTACGTTGTGTTCAAGAACACGTTCAATTTCCTGAGCATAGTAATCCAGCACATCGGCATCGATGGGATTTTGCTTATTGCCAGCGAGGGCTTCACCGCTCAGCTTTAACATCACACGGTGATACTTCGGGTTTGCCATGAGTTACTTACACCTGTAATGACATAAAATATAGCATCTGCAAGACGCATACCATACTATGTATTAACTACCAATTTCGTAGCGCTCGAAACGCCGCACAACAACATTTTCACGTATCTTTGCGACAGCTTCCTTAATTTTGTCTTCAATCGTCTGAGAGGGATCTTTGACAAACGGCTGGGCTAATAACACAACTTCTGCATAATATTTATCTGCTGGTTGATCGCTGGCTGCAACCTCCTCAGCAGGAACTTCGTCTGTCTTGATATAGCGTGGATTCGTCGCAGCAACTTGCAATGCGAGATCCTTTGTCAGATTGATGAAATCATCTGTACGTGCCACAAAATCGGTTTCACAACTTACTTCTATCATGGCAGCCATACGATTGCCCATATGCACATAGACTTCAATACGACCCTCATGCGCATCACGGCCACTTACTTTATCGCTGACTTTAAGACCTTTTTCACGCAAGATCTCAATGGCAGCATCCATATCACCACCGGTTTGCGTAAGAATGTCTTTACTCTCTTTGATACCAGCACCAGTGCGATCACGCAACTCTTTTACCATTTGAGCGGTTACTTCAGCCAAGACAATGCTCCTTCATTACAGTATGGTCATTAAGACCCAAAATATCATTAATCAATTTCATATTACAAGCACTTGTGTGCAAACATACAAGACATAAAAAAGAGAAGACCGGAGGCTGGGCACGGATAGGGCATCAAGACCTCCAGTCTTCCATTGTGCACAGCCTTACCATCACATACATGAAAAACTATGTATCAACTTCTGCAGATTCTGTCTCTACTTCTTTTTCAGATTCTACAGACTCTGTTTCTGAAGTTTCCTCTATGTCTGACGTTCCTTCGATCTCTTCAATGTCTTCAGGCATTGGGTCGTAGCGCCCATCGCTCATCTGATCTGCCTGTGAGCTTTCGCGACGATTCTGCCCTTCTATTGCCGCATCGGCCATGCGACTCACGAGCAAACGAATACTGCGAATTGCATCATCGTTGCAGGGGATAACATAATCAACGGGATCAGGATCACAGTTTGTATCAACCATAGCAATGATCGGAATTCCGACTTTCACACCCTCGCGAATAGCTAATACTTCTTTATGTGGATCAACGACAAAGAGCGCACTAGGTAGTTGATCCATCTTTTTAATACCACTGAAAACACGATTTAGCTTTTCGATCTCTTGCTCAAGCTTCAAACCTTCGGCCTTCGTGAGTTTGGCAAATTCACCACGATCTCGCTGGTCTTCCAGATTTAACAGGTAGCGTAGCCGCTGACGCATGGTAAAGAAGTTGGTAAGCGTACCACCTAGCCAACGCTGTGTGATGTATAGCTGGCTTGAACGAATTGCTTCCTCTTGAATAACATCTTGCGCTTGCTTTTTGGTCCCAACAAACAAGATTTTACCGCCGGCAGCAACTGTTTCAGTAATATAGTGATAAGCTTCTGTTAGGCCAACAATGGTCTTTTGGAGATCAATAATGTGGATACCATTACGTGCAGTGAAAATGTACGATCTCATTTTGGGGTTCCAGCGATTTGTCTGATGACCAAAATGAGCGCCAGCTTCGAGCAATGATTTGAGCGGAATAATACGTTGAGTTCCTGTTGTCAACTGATTTCTCCTTGTGCATAGGTTCCGCCACCCTCATCATAGCGTTGGTTGACCAATAGATATTGGCAGGAGTACCATGCGCTCAGAGGATGTGTGTATTTTGATAAAAGGCACCGCGACGCAGTATATCATACAAGACCATTGGCGGCAAATAGATGCGTGCATATACTCAACTCCCATACGCAACAAGTCCGAAAGCCTCTGGTCGACGTTTGATTCGGGCAAAGCCAGCTTCTTGCAAACGACGTACCACACCCCGTGTAACACCGCTCCCTGATTTGCTCTCGAGATCACCGATGTAATGGAATAGACGCCCACCAGGCTTGAGAATGCGAAAAAGCTGACGGTAATAGGCCCCTGAATACAATTCTCCGGCCAGACTGAAGGCTGGCGGATCGTGAATGATACGGGAAAAGCGGTTGTCTTCTAATAGCTGTACCTGCTCAAACGAGTCACCAATGCGCTGTTCGATATTAGCACGCTCAAAAAGCTGGCGTGACCAAGGGTTGTAGTGGGCAATCTCAAGAACTAGTGGATCTAACTCAATAGTAATAACGTGTTCAGCCGTCTGTGCTGCTGCAATAGCCGTATAGCCGAGTCCGGTCGATGTATCAAGCACCTGTCCACGCAAACTACCTAGCGCACGAATCTTACGTTGGGTATCTTGGTGTGGATCAACACCCTTGACTCGATGCATGATAAAACCTGCTATCAGGAGCGTTGGGGCACCTTCGGTTGGCATAAGGCTACAAAAGCGGTCGAGTTCATCGGAGTATTGTTGAATTTTGTCGGGGCTATGGTCTGCATCAATCGTATAGCAACCAACGTCGTCCTGTTGTATCGTCATAATGTCGAGCCAAGACAGCCTCTGATCATTGGGAAACACAACCCCATCGGCATCGAGCTGCACCTCGGCAATGGATAACCCCAGATCGAGTGAGACTGACACCACCACCTTGTTTGTCTCTCGTGCCTGCAACAGCACAGTCGTCTGAAAGTGTGAAAGTACTATGCCCACCCTAATTACCGTTCTTTGAATTGAACTTCAGTCCATTGAGTGAAGAGATCCTTCAACCGAAGCCGTTGATACTTACCTGTTGAGGTGGCCGGGATATCTTTGCCAAAGACTACCACTTTGGGGCTCTTTGCAAAAGGCATATGAGCACGACAGTATGATAAGATGTGCCCTTCCGTCAATTGTGTTCCCTCGTGCAACACCACATAGGCGCCAACCTCTTCACCATAATAGGTGTTTTCAAAGGCAACAGCTAACCCAACCCGTACTCCAGGAATGCTGGACAAAATTTCCTCGATCTCGAAGGGACTATATTTGACGCCACCACGATTGATTAGCTCCTTGATGCGCCCAGTAATAAAGAAGAATGGGCGACCCTGTGAATCACGCTGGACAAACCCTTCATCACCACTACGAAACCAACCATGTTTGAACGTCTCAGCATTGGCATCAGGTCTCTGAAAGTAGCCCACCATTACATTATGACCACGAATAACAATCTCTCCACGCCCACCCTCGAGAACTTCCTGGCCTTCAGGATCGTGAATAGCCATTTCATTCGGATCAATCGGCACACCAATCGATGGATAGCCAAGAGATGTCATCCAGTATTGATATGTATCGTTATTCAGATCAACTGGCAAGAAACAGGAATAACACGTCGTTTCTGATAGACCATATCCATGCAAAATCTTGAGACCAAACTGGGCCTCAAATCGCTCAACGAGCGTCACAGCGAGGGTGCCAGCACCACAGATAAAATGGCGAAAATGGCTCAGATCGTAAGTGGCGATTTTGGCGTCAGCCTCACATAGAAACTGGAGGATAGTTGGTACGAGACTCACGATATGAATGCGCTCTTCCGCGAGTCGCTGCCAAAAGGTTGAGGCCTTGAACCCACGGTTGAGGACCACACTCGCACCAACATACAGTGGTGCAACCAATGTCACTACAATACCGTTGACGTGATGAATTGGCAAGATACACATAAGCCGATGGTCACCATCAATACCTTGCCAATCGCAAATACCTTTAGCGTCAACCAATAAATTGTACTGCACAAGTTGAACACCTTTTGGAGCACCCGTTGTTCCAGATGTATATACCAGTAGCGCTTCATCTTCCAGATCCGGGAGATATTTCGCCTCAAACGTAGTTGGTCTACTATCGAGCGCTTTGTGCCATACATCATCCATCCACACCACACGTTGAATATTGACAGCATCCTGTCGGATGCGTTTAATACGATCCATATACTCAGGTCGAGTCAGAATGATACGTGCCTCGGCATTGCGTAGAATAAAAGCGATCCGCACATCGTCCTCGGCCACATTCTGCGGGGCCACTGTTGCTCCAATCAGCCAACAGGCAAAATACACAAAAACGGTGTCGGGATGATTGTACGAAATAGTTGCTACACGCTCACCGCGCTGCACACCGCAATCGTGAACAAGGAAATGCGCGACCTGCGCGACTCGTGCACTGAATTGGGCGTAACTGTAGGTTAAAGGCTTCCCCACATCATCATAGTATGTCAAAAATAGTTTCTCTGGTTGAGTGCGTGTGTGAGTCTCTAATACATCGGCAATATTTGCATACGGTGTCATATAGACATCTGGAGCAACATCACGAACAGTACGTGCGCTCAAGATATTGGCCATAGTTTGAGATGTCGATTCAGCAGTCATGCTACACCTTTCCATTCGTTAGTGAACGGATTGAGGAAATGTACGATGAAGGTTTTTGTTTTGGGATCTATCTATGGATTATAACAAAATGTACTATGTATGCAACTTCCCTATCCATATTGTCATAAAATCATCACAGATAGCTTGACACAGGTATATGCACTTTTTATAATTTACTGTGTAAACGTTTACAAGACAGAATGAGTATACCTTGACACGTATCTATACGACCAAAGGAGGTCAACATGTCTTTTCACAGGTTGCTTCGTCTCGGATTGCTGGTCAGTCTTAGCCTGTCATTCACTTTCAGCATTCTGGCGATACCAGCAGCTGCAAGCCCTGTTGATGAGCCCACACCACAAGTCATCGATGACTTTGAAACACCGCTTGTGAGTGGGCAGGATGCTGATGGGATTTCTATCGGCTTTTTTGCTGCTCAAGATGGAAACAGTACGACCACATTCGCACGAACAGACTCACCACCAGCCACAATACCTGATTTCCCCACACCCAATAATGTACTTCAGATGGATTTTACCGTCTCCTCTTTTGGTGTTGTGATCCATAATTTCGTGAACGACGATATCGATACCTGGACCCCACAAGACTGGAGCACATACGAAGGCTTTGGATTCTGGCTCTACGGAAACAATAGTGGTACCGATCTTTTTATAGATATCATCGACAATCGTGGCCCGAATTCTACAACCGATGATGCCGAACGTTTTTCAGTCACTTTTGAGGATGACTTTACCGGATGGCGGTATCTTCAGTTTCCCTTCGAGGATTTTGTGCGAAAAGAGATCGGAAATGGCGCACCCAACGATGGCTTCACTCTGACCGCTGTCCATGGATGGGCTTTTGGCAGTCTCACCACTGATGGTACCCAAACCTTCTACATCGACCAAGTAAACCTCTACGGGCAAGCCGAACCACGCCCATTAGCAGTCAGTTTTACAACCGATGCCTTTACTGTTGAAGAAGGAACAACCGCTACGATTAGCGCACAACTGAATCAAACCAATGAGGAAGCGGTGACAGTTGCATATGCGACTGCAGATGGTAGCGCAACGAACCAGCGTGACTACACCTCCACCTCTGGAACACTGACATTTCCGCCTGGCGTAACACAACAAACTTTTACCATTACAACACTCGATGACGCCAAGTTTGAAGGAAACGAAACTATCTTACTCTGGCTTACCGAGCCTGAGGGTGCGGAACTTGGTTTTATTCAAAAAGCACGACTGGCTATCGCAGAGAATGATGCCTTTGATTCCAATCTTATTGATGATTTTGAGATAGCACCAGACCAGTTTGATACAACTCCTGGAACACGCCTCTTCACGAGAGAAATCCCCAATCAGACGCCACTGGCGCAGGCTGATCAGGGCGACTACGAACAGATCCTGATCGCGACTAGTCGTGGTGGCGGGGATTTTGGTCGGCATTTTGCGCTAGGCCAAGATTGGAGTGGTGCTCAGGGTCTTAGCTTTTGGGCGTATGGACGCAACACTGGTGCAGAAATTGGTGTGCAATTACTGGACAATCGTGCCACCGTACCGCAAATCCCAGAATGGGAATTAGTGTGGAGCGATGAATTCAATGAGTCCGCTGGAACACCGCCAAACCCCGCAATCTGGACCCCCGAAATTGGTGACGGTACGATCCGTAGCATCCCTGGCTGGGGTAACAGTGAGTTACAGTACTACACCGATAGCCCTGACAATGTTGCAATGGATGGGAATGGCAATCTAGTTATCACCGTTCGTGAAACCGACGAGAATAGTAATCTCCTCTGTTACTACGGTCCGTGCGAATACACCTCAGCGCGTCTTATCACTGAGAACAAGGTTGAATTTGCCTATGGGCGAATCGAAATGGGCGTTGAGTTGCCGCGTGGCGCGGGACTCTGGCCAGCATTCTGGTCACTTGGCACCAATATCGATCAGGTCGGTTGGCCGCAGAGTGGGGAAATTGACTTTATGGAGTTTGTCGGTCGTGAACCAAACCAAGTCTTTGGGACTATCCATGGCCCTGGATATTCTGGCGGCGCAAGTTTTGGTGACACCTACGATTTTGATGAGGAAGTGCCAAGTCGCTACCGTACTTTCACCGTCGAATGGGAACCCAACAGAATTGTCTGGTATGTCGATGGTATCAAATATCACGAAGCAACACCAGAAGATGTCGCACCAAACGAGTGGGTTTTCAACCAACCATTCTATCTCCTTATGAACGTTGCTGTTGGTGGTAATTTCGGTGGACCTGTCGGCGAAGAAACGACCTTCCCGCAAACAATGGCTGTCGACTATGTGCGTGTTTATCAAGGACCCGATACTGCAGAACGTTTTGAGGCAACCTTTGTGGACGTTTTCTCAGGATGGCAACAAATCACTATTCCTTTTGACACATTTTCGCGTAG
The DNA here is from genome assembly GCA_039178835.1 of Chloroflexota bacterium. GTDB lineage: Bacteria > Chloroflexota > Chloroflexia > Chloroflexales > Roseiflexaceae > AL-N1. Next base: position 8,937 of record JBCDFA010000003.1, on the reverse strand, counting down.
TATGGAACAACCAGATAGTGCACCTGACGATGGTTTAACGTTAACCGATATCTGGGGATATCGTTTCGAACTACCAGCCAGTTACCGAGGCGGTTTGGCCCTTGATCAAGTCCAATTGGACCTACCTTAGCTCAATGGCTGGTGGGTTCATTCACCCTACGGAATACACTAAGATTGCAAGAAAACCTCTCAACGTACTTCTTGCGCCGACATATCAAAAGAGCGAAGGGCTTTGGCCCTTCGCTCAGACATATACTCGATCCAGAGATACTAAAGACTAGCGTACAATTGCTGGAAGATAGCTCACACAGAGTGATGAGTCCATTGGGCCAGCACCAAGCGCTGCCGCGGTATCAATGCGATTGGGTACACCGCAGATTTGTCGTGCGCTGTTCTGAATCTGCAAAGTAACCTGAGGTGCCAGTAAGTTTGGATTTTGTGATCGCACCAGTGCAGCCGTCGCAGCTACCATCGGTGATGCCATTGATGTACCACTCCAGGTGCCATACTGCCCATCAGGGACTGTGCTTAAGATTTGATTGCCTGGTGCAGAAACATGCACCCAATTACCTCGGTTCGAGAACGGAGCTAGCGTATCCTGCTGCGTACTTGCTGCAACTGCAAGCAGACCTTGAACGCCTTCACCTGCCGGATATTCAGGTATGGTTGAACTGCTATTACCTGCCGCTGCAATAACCACAATACCGGTAGGAGGAACATTCAGATCATCGTTATCGTCATCGTCATCATCGTCATCATCGTCTGTCAGGATGGCATTGCGCTCGAAGGTGCGGTCATAGCTCATATTATTAGATGGACTGTCGCTGACATTGACAACAGTAACGCGATTTGTAGCACTAACGTTGTTGTCACCATTGTCGTCACCCCAATCATCGTCATCATCGCTGCCACCATTGTTACCATCGTTATCGCCGCCGCCACCCCAGTCGTCGTCATCGTCATCGTCATCATCGTCATCGTCGTCATCAACACAGCCGATGGGACTACTATTATCATCATCGTCATCATCATCGTCATCGTAATAGGCGTCACAGGAAATCTCATCGACAATCTCTTCGAGGATGTTGCTGTTACGCTTAAAACTCAAACTCAGGTTGATAACATCCGCACCGTTATTGGTCGCATACCTGAGTCCTTCGAGCAAGACCCAGACGTTGCCAACGCCCTCCTCATCAAGAACACGAACGGGCATAATCTGTGAATCTGGCGCGACAAGTGCAATCACACCAGCAACATGGGTGCCGTGGCCGTAGACAATGTTCTGATCCTGAGAACCAACCTCATTGGGATCGTTATCAAAATCAACAAAGTCAAAACCTGGTACCAGCTTGCCCTGAAGCTCAGGATGATCCGGATCTACACCGGTATCGAGTACTGCGACAATCGTGCCGCTGCCCCGTGTTTGGTTATGTGCCTCCGGCAGACGCAGCGTGGTTGGTGCCCACTGAGCGGCGTATTCGTCCCTATCACCTATTGCCCATGAAGATCGTACGCGTCCTTCAGGAGTCTGTCCGGTGTAATTTGGCTCAGCCGCAATCACACCGGCAACAACACGTAAGCTCTCAGCTTTATCCTCCGGTGAGACACCATCAGTAATCTGTAGAAGGTAGATAGGGCGGGTACCAAACCGATCAAGGGGTGTCGGTGCCAATCCACCAACCTGATTAATAACAGTAGCCAAATTGGTGGTAGGAGTGAGCTGTACCAGCACTTCATTGGGAACAAACCCATCTGAGTCGTCTTGTGCCTGTATGGTCACTGCTGGCATCATCAGACTTATTGAGAGGAGTGCTGCAAATAGCAGCCCAAAAGATCGTAACAATGGATGACGCATAATAACGTTCCTCCTGATTATATGAACAAGACTTGGTTGCTTGGATTACATTCAATTGATTATGTGATTACCGATGGTTACGTTTCTAAAGTTGTTCACGTCGTTCGCGTAGACAGAGACTGCCAGCGCAGGGAAAATACGTGTGGTCTGTGTATTATTTAACACAGAGCGATTGAGCGACTGAGCAGAAAACGCCACGTAGCGGCGGTTTGCAACCGCCATATGAAGCGATGCTCAGGTGTTGTGATGACTGAATGCTGCCTGAGCTTGTCGAAGGCAGCAAGCAATAATAAAGCGGACCTTCGACAGGCTCAGGCCCCATGATGTGGAAAACACCACGCACAGCATACCATCTATACTTATAAAGGCAGGTTTCACTATAACAGAGGCCTGTACCTCCAACAGAACATCAAACCGCCAGCATCATATGCGGGTTCTCAGGGTGGCGGCCCACCATGACATAAAATCACTCTATCAATAGAGAAACGAAGGGTTAAAGGTTAAGGGTTATAAATTAGTACATCACAAGAGATAGATGCGTAGTGGCGGTTTGTAACCGCCATACTACTAAAAACCTACCACCGCCCCAACAACACAAAAGGTGACCAAAAGAACGGATGCGAATACTGTTTCAGCAGATTACACTGAGCATGTCGCAATGCCGCCGCAGGACGGTCTCCCGCACACAATCGCGTGTAGAAATCCTGCATCAGAGTAGCCGTTGACTCATCATCGACTGCCCAGAGACTCACCAACAACGAAGGAATACCCGCTGAGAAAAATCCCCGCGCAATACCCAATAACTCATCACCAGGAGCTACAGCGTGAACCCCCGTTTCACAGGCACTAAGCGTCACTAAACTACAATTCACATCAAGACTATAGGTATCACGCACAGTCAGCCAGCCATCACCGAGCTTAAGCGATGAAAACAGAGGGTTATCAGGACGAAACCAGCCATGACAAGCCAGATGTAGGATATCAGCAGTCGCTACCTGCTCACGCAACGCTGCTATAGTGGCCTCTTCATCAAGCAAAGCTGTAGCCTGTGGAAAGAGCGAGGCCAGACCGTTGACTTCATCACGCACACGTGGTACCCGCTCATCAGGAACACCCAGCAACAAAGCATGTTCTAATGGTTTTTGCGGTTGTGTAAGACAGTAGTGGAGGATTGACGAACTGGGCGCATAACAGATCTCGCGTCGTTCGATAACATACTGTTCCCCATCATAGAGTGCCTGAAACGGCACATAGTTCAATGCACGGTGGGGAACGATAACCAACCGCTGCTGATCCAATTGTTTTTCAATTGGCTCGAGCAAAACGTCATAGAGCGAGTGCAAATAGTGCTGGGCGCGTCTGGAGAGTTGATCAAGGTGGCCACGCATCCGCTCCATACCATGACGCAGAGAATCTGTCTGAAATCGCAACTGATTGATCGCTGACTCAACCTGTGATTCCCGACCAAGATTACGTACCACATCAATACTGGTACTGGTCATAACAAAGGCTAGTAACTCACCATCGATACTAAAATACTCTATCAGCGCTGTGTCAGGCCCTAGATCACCTTGTAACGTCTCGACACCATAAGTTCGGACTGCACTTGATAAACCTTGATCATCAGGCTCAGCAATGTTCCGCTGATTTAGCTGACGATTAATCTCCGCGACAGCCCTTTCACGCTCACGTACCGCATCATATAACTTAGCCATTGTCTCAGGGGTACGATCAGAATCACTGTCAGATGGATGATTGATCTGACTGTAATACCAACTGAGTTCTTCACGTAGAGATCCCAAACGAGTGAGCAAGTCAGCCTCAAAATCGTCCTGTGGTTTACGATGAACAGCTAATGTTCCACCTAACATTTCGAATAAAGCTCGCGAACGAGCCCGCTCTATATATTCTAATGCCTCAGTTACACGATAATGCTGTTTATCTGCAAGACAGAGACGTACCAGCGCAGTATACGGAATTAACTTATCTTCGACAAAGGCAGTATGGAAATCCTCGGCAGGCAACGGTGCACGCAACTCTTCAATAACAACTATCGCTTGCTTAAAAGCCTTTTCAGCGTCAAGCAAGTGTCCTTCTTCTATAGCTAGCGCACCAAGTGCTGTATAACAGCGTTGAGCGATTTGGAGCAGCGATAGACTTTGGGCCTCTTGAAGTGTTTGTTCTAAGACTTTTCTAGCTTCACTATATTGTCCAAGCGCATAATTGGACTCACCCCGAATTAAACAGGCCAATAGAAACAACCCTAGATGTCCTGCGGCAGATAACTGCTCCTCTGCCTGCAAGGTCGCCTGTATAGCATCTGAATATTTACTTTCAGCATAGTAAGCCTGTGCTTCTATCAGCGCAACCAGTGCCATACCTACTGCATTACCCTCACTTTGGTAAATATCGTAAGCTTCGGTCAGTAAAGCACGCGCTTTCTCAGGCTGTTTGAGCAACAAACAGGTCTTGCCATAGCTTGCAACAGCACGTGCCCGTTCAGCCCGCATACCAAGTTCAAGAAAGATTGGTATTACTCGCTCATATAGCGTCGCAGCTTCAGGAGCAAGATTTAACTCCAAATAGGCATCAGCTAGTTCTAGTTCAGCGACAGCAGACTCATGCGGCATATCTAATGATGCATACCTTCTACGAGAGCGCTCAAGATAATCTAATGCTCGATCAAAACGCCCCTGAAAAAGTGCAAGATCACCTATATTACACTCAATTTCTGCCTGTGTTATATCTAAACCAGCCTTCTCTGATCGAGCTAATGCTTGCTCATACAACAACTCTGCTTCACGAAAGCGATGCTGAAGATTAAAGGAATTGGCAAGACCATTATCTATCATTGTCAATAGACTTGGATCATCCATAACAACAAGACGATTACGGGCCGTTCGGAAAAATGTTTCAGCTTCGTTATACTGATCACGACGAAAATAGAGATTACCCAGATTAAGTTCAATCTTGCCTGCTGCTAATTCATCCTCATGTGATAACAAGACATCACGTGCTTGTAAGCCCTGTTCAATCGCTTCGTCATAGCGACCAAGCATTGATAGAGCCATGAGTTTGCTTATCTGTGTAGAAGCTGCGGAATGGGATTTATTTAGTGACTGGAACCGAGTTGCTGACTCATCAAGATGCTCAATTGCCTGCTCCATCTGACCTTCCACCAACGCAGCAATACCAGAAGTCCATGAGGCCAGAGCTGAGATTTCAGGATGTACAAAAGTGGAGCTAAGCAACGTTAAAGCATTTGCGGCATTGAGCGCACGTGGTGGATCACTGGTCCAGACATTAAAAACCTTATCCTTCAACGCCCAGGCTAGCTCAACGCCAACCAACTGCTGATGGCGGGTCAGCAATGCTGCCCGCTCTTTTGCATCAGCCGCTGCTAACAGCGATGCTAGTTCTTCGTGGTTTAGATTGGTACTCAGAAAACCCTCACCTAATGTTGCAAAGAGAGCCTGTACTGGCACACCATATAGCGCAGTAACAGACTGGATCAGAACGTTCGCGATACTATATCACATACAAGCGCTACTGCAACATTAGATGAAAGGCTACAGCGCTTATGTCCCGATACCCAGGCTGTCAATATCAATGTCAACATCTTCCAGATGAAGTGTCAACGTATATTGGCCTGCTGGTACACCGTCGAGACTAAACTCGCTCAGCTCGTTGAGATCGGCATACACAGTAGCCGGGCCTTGCAGCCTAGCCTGTCCCTGAGCGTTAGGACCAAGCAACTGCCCTGCTACTGACCATGCATCGCCCGTTGGCATAACCCGCAGATCAATATCATAACCCTCAGCAGAGTACAACACCTGCCGTACGTCCGACTGCACCGACCGAATGCCAGCTGCAGCGGGTGCCTGGGCACTATCGAATTTCAACAGTGCGACCAGTCGCTGGATCAGATTCGGTTGTGTGATTTCACTGGCCTTTTTTTGTCGCATCAGCCGCTTGGCCCGCGACATGACATACGAAGGTGCATCCTCCGTATCGTCCGAACGCATTAGGTTGATCATGCGCTCGATTTCAGCAAACTCAGCAGCAGCCTGTGGGTTGCTAGCAAGTTGCGTCAGGAGCTGCTCACGCTCCTCATTTGGAAGACGCCCTTCGGCAAGATCTACCAACTGCTCGAAAGAAATTTTTGGCAAATTAGTGCTCATCTCGTTGCTCCACGAAGATACTAACTTATCGACCTGACACAACAGAGCACCTTCCTCGTTGAAAAATACGTAGCAAACATCGTTTCTTCAAAATTCAGTAAATTTGCTCTTTTGCTGTGTCGATCAAACGGCGTAATTTCTGCAAGCAACGCGCACGAGTAGGGCCAACACTGCCTTCGCTCGTGCCAAGTTGTTCGGCTATTTCAGCATATGAAGGCATATCATCACGATAAAACAACAATACAATGAGTTTGCGACAACGTTCATCAAGTTCACTCACGGCACTGCGAACCGCATGTTGGGCTTCGATACGCTCCAGTACATCCTCAGGCAGTGGAGCATCATCAGGGAGTTCGACTGGCTCGTCTTCATCTCCGGCAAAAGCCTGCTCCAGTGACACACCACCTGCACGAGCACGACGGCTGATACGCCAGGTTTCACGACGGGCAGTGGTGACAAGCCATGCACCTACCCGCGACGGTTGCTCTATCGAATCAATCTTTCTCAAAAGCGTCATGCAGACACGCTGAAATACTTCAGCCGCCATATCTGCATCGAGTCCTGAACGTCGCGGTATAGTATAAATAAGACGTTGATAACGATCAATGAGTGTCTCCCAAGCAGCCTCATCGCCCCGCCGGCATGCAAACACGAGAGTTTCGTCACTTGGTTCCATAGTACTTCCTTAGTAGCATGCTTTTGATACAAATACGATAGTATAGATAAAGAGGATGTTTAATGTAAGCGTTAGCATATACTCAAATAGACAAATAACGCATGGGAATCCATGCGTTGCATACGGGTATTATTTTTTGCAATTTTTATACCGCCGTCTCTTCGTGGCGCAAAATGATACTCCATCATATGACCGAGGCATACAACACCGAGAAGTGGTATACTATACGCATGTAGTAATACATGGCAGTGATGGAGACGAGTAGGTGGGTGTCGTAGCACACCAGCGAGCGCGGGATGGTGTAAGCCGCGTGTCAAGCACCCCACTGAAAATCACTCCTGAGCCGACCAGCGAACAATCTATGCTTTATAATAGCACATGTTTAGTAGTTGCGTCCGGGTTCGTCTCCCGTTACCAGTGACGGAAGGTTGCACACGACCTTCACTAAGCGGACCAGATGATCACATCAGTATGTTGTGGCTAGGTCAAGCAGGGTGGTACCGCGGGGAATCATTGCCTCGTCCTTTTGCATTAGGGCGGGGATTTTTTGTGCCTTTGAAAGGGGGTGATGACGCCGTGGACGGCGATGGTATTGCTGATATTCAACATGTTCGCTATGACGGCCCAACTTGAGCATTGAAATCATGATGTAATGAGGTATATCTATGTTTCGTGAAGTTACCGCTCGACCAAATTATGTCGAACTAGAGCAACGCGTTCTGCAGCTGTGGATGGAAACACGCGCTTTTGAGAAGCTACGCCAACAGACTCAGCATGGTCACAAATGGTCTTTTCTCGACGGCCCCATCACCGCCAACAATCCGATGGGCGTGCACCATGCGTGGGGTCGCACCTACAAAGACATCTACAACCGCTACCATGCGATGCTGGGACATGAGCTACGCTGGCAACAGGGCTTCGACTGCCAGGGACTCTGGGTCGAGGTCGAGGTCGAGAAAGAACTGGGCTTCAAAGACAAACATCAGATCGAATCCTACGGCGTCGACCGTTTTGTCGAAAAGTGCAAAGAGCGCGTGTATCGCTTTGCCGAGGTACAGACGGCACAGAGCAAGCGCCTCGGCTACTGGATGGACTGGGACAACAGTTATTACACCCTTTCCGACGAAAATAACTATAGCATCTGGGGCTTTCTCAAACACTGCCACGAGCAAGGCTGGCTCTATCGTGGCAACGATGTGATGCCGTGGTGTCCGCGTTGTGGTACGGCGCTCTCCGAGCATGAGATCGCCACTGAGGGCTATGTTGATACAACCCATCTTGCGGTGACCATATCCTTCCCCTTGCTTGATCGGGAGGACGAGGCATTGCTCGCTTGGACCACAACGCCCTGGACCTTGCCAGCCAATGTTGCCGCCGCCGTCAACCCAGAGTTGACGTATGTGCGGTTTACACGAAACGACACCGAAGCACAGCAACACAGCTTCTGGATGGTGAAAGGTGCTTTTTCCAAACTACATAAACCCTCCTGGCAGGTCGAAGAAGAATGCCTCGGAGCAGATCTGGTTGGCTGGCGCTACCGTGGCCCGTTTGACACATTCAAGGCACAGCAGGGCGTTGAACATCGCGTGCTGCCCTGGGACGAGGTGAGCGAGACCGAGGGAACAGGCGTTGTGCATATCGCACCGGGTGCTGGCAAAGAGGACTTTGCGCTTGGACACACGCATCAGCTCACGGTGCTGGCACCACTCGACGAAAGTGGTACCTACGTCGATGGGTATGGCTGGCTTACTGGTCAACAGGTTGGAAATGTTGCTGAGAAAATTGCAAACGATCTGGAGCAGAACGGGTTGCTGTTTGCGCGAGAGATGTACCAGCATCGTTACCCGGTCTGCTGGCGTTGCGGCACAGAGTTGGTGTTTCGCCTCGTCGATGAGTGGCTGATCAACATGGATGAATTGCGCCCACAGATGATGGAGGCAGCCCGAACGGCACACTGGATACCCTCATTTGGGCTAGAGCGTGAGTTGGATTGGCTGCGGAACATAGACGACTGGATGATCTCCAAGAAGCGTTACTGGGGTCTGGCACTGCCCATCTATCCATGTGAGTCGTGCGAACACGTCACCGTTGTTGGCTCAAAGGAAGAGTTGCAGGAGTGCGCTGTTGAGGGCTGGGACGAATTTGCCGGGCACTCGCCCCATCGCCCGTGGGTCGACGCGGTGAAGATCGCCTGTCCCGCATGTGGTGCAACCGTTTCACGGGTC
>JBCDFA010000002.1:0-89646 GCA_039178835.1 Chloroflexota bacterium | reverse complement strand
CCCACATCTGGCAAAACGACCTTCGCCCGTCGGATAGCTACCGAACGACGGGCGATTCGTTTTACGCTCGATGAGTGGATGATCAACCTGTATGATTACACCATCTATGATCCTGAGTATGGCGAGTACGTGGGACGCTGCCAGGAACAGATCTGGTCTGTTGCGCTGCAGCTACTTGCCCGTGGTGTTGAGGTCATTCTTGACTGGAGTCTGTGGAATGCCCAGCGACGGAAGCAGTGGAAGGATCGCATCAATGCAGCGGGATTTCCGCATTGTCTCTACTACTTCCCACGCTCATTACCAATGCTACAGGAACGCCTCCGCCGACGTAATCAGGGGCAGCCACCTGGTACACACGTTATCAGTGAGGCAGAGTTGCTCCGTTTTGAGCCGTTGTTTGAGCCGCCCATGCCACATGAGGGGCTAACAATTGTTGAGGTTGCTATGTGAATGGGTAACGGAATGTCTGTAGCGGCGGTTTGCAACCGTCGGTCTGCTGAAGAGATATCAGGCGGCTACAAGCCGCCGCTACACGAATAGACATTGGTAGGGTCTACCCAATCAATCCTGCCCATTGCTCAAATGGGATATCCTGCTCATCAAGGAGCGGTACCAGCACTACCGAGTCGGCACCAGCCGCAGCCAGTCGCTCGATGCTCGTGCGTGCATCGTCGGGTGTGCCGACCACCGCCAGTTGATCAAGCCACTCATCCGGCATGGTTTCTACCAGATAGTCTGCGCCGCCCTGCAAGGCCATCGCCTCAACCTCGGGGAGGATGCCCATGGGTGCAAGCTGAACATTGATAGCTCCCGAAGCCATAACTGGCGCAATTTCTTTGCGGAGTCGTTGCCGGGCGGCTGCCGGGTCAGCATCGATACAACAATGTGTATACACAATAAGCTGATGATGGTCCGTGCGACCGGCTTCCTGTTGACCACGTGCGATGTGCTGGCGAACCCAGGTTATGTACGAAGGCGAAGAATTTTCTGCAAGGATAGTTCCATCGGCGACTTGCCCTGACAGCGCCAGTGATCGGGGGCCACGCACACCAAGCGCAATCGGTGGTGGCTGTTGTGGTGGAAACTCCAACTGGACATGATCGAGATGCACATACGAACCGTGGAAAGCAACTTCTTCCCCATTAAGCAATCGACGAACAGTATTGGTAACTTCGTGGAGTGCTGCAACCTGTGAGGGCGGAAACGCACCAACTTGCCGCATCCAGCTAGCAACACCATGCCCAAGCCCGGCAACCAAGCGCCCTGGATGGAGACGCGCCAGCGTGGCCAGTTCCATCGCGGCAAACGCCGGGTTTCGCACAACCGCTGGCAAGATTCCCAACCCAATTTTGATTGTCGTTGTGGCATGGAGCGCCGTAGCGACTGATGCAATGCCACCGGCAAAAAAGCAATCCTCCACGATCCATAGTTCCCCAAAACCAGCAGCTTCGGCACGACGTGCATACTCAACCAGCCGTTCCGGTGGTAGTTGGCAGCGAAACATGATGCCGAGATATGGATGCTGTGATGTGGTCATGGGTATCTCCTTCTACTGTGTATTAGCGTTTCGGTCTGGCCACACTCGGAGCAATTTTGTTGCCGCGAACTCGTGTTTTGCTGAGCGCACGCAGGATTTTCTTTGATTGCTTGGTTGGAACATCAACGAAAGAAAAGCGCTCAAATAGCTCAATCTCACCAATGGCCCGACCTGGAATACCAGCCTCGTTGGCAATTGCGCCAACGATATCCCCAGGTCGAACGCCATCGTTGCTGCCCACATCAAGAAAGAGACGAGTCATACCAGAGTCAACACTGGGCTTCCGTCGATGCTGATTTTTCGGCGAATCGTTAATATACTCTTCTTTGAGTTTAGGCTCTTGTGCAGCAAGTGTGTCCTCACCTTCCTCCAACGTGTTCCCTAACAGTATTTTAAAAGCTGCTGCAGCCACTTTGACCGGGTCGTGTTCTCCGATTAAGGTCTCGGCCATGCGCATATATGGTTCAAGATCGTCATCAGTGAGTGTTGCCTCAAGGGTTGTTTTGAAACGCTCACGACGTTTGGCAGCGATATCAGCCAGTGTCGGAAGTTTCAACCGCTCAATGGGTGTACCGATTACGCGCTCAATCGACTTCAATGATCGTCGTTCGCGTGGATAGATGAGTGTGATGGCAGAACCAATACGACCTGCTCGTCCGGTGCGTCCAATACGATGGACGTACACATCGGGGGACAGGGGAATATCGTAGTTGATAACGTGTGACACGTGATCAATATCAAGTCCACGTGCAGCCACATCGGTAGCAATCAACAGCTTCACTTGACTCGTCCGAAAGCGCCCCATCACGCGATCTCGTTGGATCTGGCTCAGATCGCCATGGAGGGTTTCGGCGGCAAAAGCACGTGCAATCAAGCGTTCCCCAAGCGAATCGACCTCGCTCTTGGTGCGACAGAAGATGATGGCTGACTCTGGCTGTTCAAAGTCAAGCGCCCGTATAAGCACGTCAAGTTTGTTGCGTGGCCCAACGTCAAAGTAGATCTGACGAATCTGTGGGACCGTCACCTGTTGGGTTTCGACTTTGATATGTTCAGGAGTCTGCATATAGCGTTTAGCTAACTTAACAATGGGTGCAGGCATGGTGGCTGAGAACAATGCGGTCTGTCGTTCGCTTGGTGTTTCACGGAGAATTGACTCGATGTCTTCGATAAAGCCCATATCAAGCATCTCGTCAGCCTCATCGAGAACCACCATCTGTACATGTTCTAGTTTTAGCGTGCCGCGATTGATATGGTCCAGAATACGTCCCGGTGTTCCTACAACCACCTGTACGCCTTGCTTGAGCGCCCGAAATTGGCGTGTAATGGGTTGTCCGCCGTAGACCGGTACGATAGAAAGCCGTTGATACTTCCCATAGGAACGAAAAGCCTCAGCTACCTGCATGGCCAGTTCGCGTGTCGGTGTGAGTACCAGTGCCTGTGGATGCTGCGTACTTGATTCGAGTGATTCAATAATGGGCAAGGCGAAAGCGGCAGTCTTGCCAGTACCAGTTTGTGCTTGAGCGATGACATCTTTACGGTCGACAAGAGGGCCGATGGTACGTGCCTGAATAGGGGTTGGTTCTTCGTAATTCAGTTCTTGAATGGCACGCAGGGTTGGTTCACTCAAGCCAAACTGATCAAAACGTGTTATCACAGTATACAATCCTTAATAATGAGCAAAATAAATAACAACGCACAAGCTGAACACTTGCACGATCATTGAGCGCTATAAAACGAAATTTCTCGAAAATGTGAGAGGCAGCTAATGCAGTATTGTTTGTCTGCTATGACTACATCAATCCATGATTTTTCGTGAAAGCCCATAGATTATACCCTTTTTTACACTATTTTGCACATACTGTGTATTCCAGACATATGCTGCTGACATTGGATTGCCAAGCAAGGAATGGTATAATCCAGATGAGCAGCAAAATAATTCCCTCCATGCGCACTTGAGGCGCTCTATAGCGTGAAAATGAGGATTACCATGAAGTTACAAGGGCGAGTTGCAATTGTGACAGGGGCATCCAGCGGTGTTGGTTATGAGACGGCCCGTTTGTTGGCCCGTGAAGGAGCATCGATTGCTGTTGCAGCACGTCGACCAGATAAGCTCGAGGAGTTGGTCAGTGAAATTGCGAGCACTGGAGGACGTGCAGTGGCGTTACCAACCGATGTTACTGATCCTGCTCAGGTCGAACAATTGGTAGAAAGTGCTCACAATATGTTTGGCCACATCGACATTCTGGTAAACAGTGCTGGGGTGATGTTGAAAGTGGCACCATTGGAACAGTTTAGCGATGCGGAATTTCATACGGTTATCGATACAAATCTAAATGGATGCTTTTATATGACGCGTGCAGTCATACCACACATGAAACAGCAGCGAAGCGGCACGATTGTCAATATTAGCTCACGGGTGGGGAAGGCTGGCGTGGCCAACATTGCGCCATTCTGCGCCGCAAAATTTGCACTTGATGGTCTTGCCCAGTCACTCAGTCTTGAGTTACGACCATACAATGTCTATGTGACAACCGTATTTCCCGGACTGGTCAACACGGACATTTATCCACTCAATCCGAGTGATGAATTCCGTCGGCAGTTGATGTCAGCGGAGGATGTCGCGGAGACCGTGTTGTGGACCTGCACCCTGCCATCATCTGTCCGCATCGACAATCTATCAATTATGCCACGTCAATTGGATATGTGAAACTAGCTGAGTGTACGTATCCGTGGCTCACCTGGGGCAATAGTGGTTAGTACTTCGTACGCGCTGGTATCAAGCCACTGCCCTACCTCTTCCGCCATAATAGCTGCACCCTCCTGTTCACCCAACAGCGTAACGACATCTCCGACTATCGTTTCTGGGATATGTGTGACATCTACCATGGCATAGTCCATGCAGATGCGTCCGACGATGGGTGCACGTTGGCCATGTATCAGCACCTCACGCCAGGCTGGACTGCGTCGTACACCATCGGCATATCCTGCGGCAATAGTCGCAATACGGCTTGTCTCTTGCGTGACATAACGTCCGCCATAGGAGATAGGGCTGCCAGCAGGGGCTGTGGCGACACGAACAACACGTGTGTGGAAGGAAAGCGCTGGTCGAAATCCTGAAGGAAGACAAACTTCATCGCTGGGTGCAGCCCCATAGAGGGCTATACCAGCGCGTATGGCATTATAGTGATATTGTGGGAAACAGAGTGTTCCAGCACTGTTGCACGAGTGAACCATGGGAAATTGCCATCCTCTCGTGCCGAGAGCCTCCAAAACCGCCTGAAATTGCTTAATTTGCTGATCTGTTTCAGGCCGTAGTGGTTCATCTGCGGCTGCAAAGTGTGTGTAGATACCTTCCCAGATTACTCCATCTACCTCCTGTACATTGTCGAGAAAGGCAACCGCTTCATCTGGGAGGAAGCCAACGCGATGCATACCTGTCTCGATTTTGAGGTGTACCCTCATTGGTCTTCCTGATATACGTCCGATATATGCAGCCGCGCAAAAGGTCTCAGGTGCACCAATCGTCAAGGTCAGATCGTAGCGGAATGCCTCTTCAACTTGTTCTGGTGGAATATATTCCAAAACCAGAATGGGTGCATCAATCGCTGCTTCACGCAACCGACGACCTTCACCAACTGTGGCCACCGCCAGCCCGGTTGCACCACCAGCAAGCATGGCCGGTGCAGCCAGCAAGGCGCCATGGCCATAGGCATCCGCTTTCACGACAGCAAAAAGAGCAACCTGCGATCCAATGTGTTGACATAAAAGTTGTGTGTTTTGTTGAATTGCACGTTCATCAACTTCTACCCATGCGAGACGATCCGTCGTCATAACAGAAAACAATTCATCCATGTAAGATCCTCAAAGATGTGTGGTGGGTGAGCACTATGCTAACAAACATCTTCTATCTCCTCAGACATACTGGGTCTGCTGGGGACTACAATGCCTGGCGTAGATTAACGGATAGTACCAGAAAGTGCAATGATAACAATCTGATGTAGGTAATATCTATATATTCGCTTTCAGAGGTATCCTAATCTTTAGCGAAGTAGCTCAAAATGGTTTTTCTTTATTAAGATTGTGAGATTGTATATGATTGTTTGTCACACTATTGTTATTTAAATTTGGTAAACAAAGGAGTATAATAGGTAATGTAAGCGCTTACAATAAGCTTTAAAATCCGAACTTTTTATGGAAGGGAAAACCTATGCAGCGTGCCATTCTTATTAGCACTACGATCATGTGTGTGGCACTCCTGACCCTGGTTGCTGTGCATACCCAAGCACAAGCATCTCCTGATCAATCACAAGTTCAGGTAACTCAACGTAGTACGAACGCAGAAGGAAAATCTGATACCTTTTTACCCCTCTTACAGATGGGGAACCCTAAGGCAGATCAGATCAGTGCAGAGACGATCCAGTTGCCAATTGAGGTATTAGGGCCAGACGGGTATACTCAGTCTGTTAGTGTTGATCTTGATAATGCTGACGAGGTCGATCAATTATGGCTGCGTGTCCATCGCCCCGGCTATACTGATGGAAGAGGAGATAAAGCCAATGTGCGTGTCAATGATAGTGGCTGGATTAACCTTAATAATGATACAGTGACTGTCATTGGTCCAGAGAAAAGCTATGGTGGTATTGGCGGTGGCTTTTACACCGTTCGCATGCGCGTTCCCATTACTGGTCTTAAAAGTGGTACAAATACACTCACGTTCCGTTTTAATGGAACTGATGGTAGCACCTCTGGTTATCGCATCATCGGCCTGAATTTCTTGCGGAACGGTGATTTTGTGTTACCAGATAGCACCTTTGAGCAAGAGCAGGTTGCAGATTGGCAGCCCCCGTTAAACAATCCCACCGATATAGCCGAAGGGAAGCAGTTGTGGGAAGAAGCCCAACTGGTCGAGTCTCCACTCACTCCAAATCGTGCTATCAAAGCGCGGTGTGCCAGTTGTCACGCTCAGGATGGGCGGGATTTAAAGTACTTCAATTACTCGAACTGGTCAATCGTTGCTCGTAGTCAGTTTCATGGTCTGAGCGAGAAACAGGGTGAGCAAATTGCCAGTTATATCCGTTCGTTGGATGTCCCTAACCCTGGGCGTCCCTGGAATCCTCCATATCAACCAGGTCCGGGGTTAGATGACCGACCTGTACAGATGTGGGCTGCTGGTGCTGGTATCAATGCTGTGCTTGAGCGAGACGCGGATATGCTTCCTTATCTCTTCCCTGATGGTACCACCCCGGAGGCAATTCGTCAGGTTGCAGATACCAAAGGAACCCTGAACATACGTGAAATGCCGGTTGCTATGCAATTTCCTGACTGGAATGCGTGGTTACCAGAGGTCCATCCACTTGATTTGTGGGGCGACATGTTTGTTGAGGGTATTGGTGAGCATTCGCCCCAACAAGCATACCTTCAAGTACGCCAAGAGTTTGATGAAGAAGGTGTTGAGCAACTTCTAGAACAACCAGATGGGTTTATGTATCTTACCCGTCAGATCAATTCTAAGAGTCGCGGATTCCTGGCTGAAGGTCGGGTGGACTCCTCATTGGGTGGTTCACACTGGCGCTCTTTAGACAGTATTGCATTGAAACATGTCATTCAGAATCGTCGTTCCGGAGTGAGTGAACGTACTGCACGCGAACAGGCCAAATTCAATATCGCCAAGTGGAGTGCTACAAAACAATGGGAAATCATGCATGAGTATAACCTGGAAGACAAGTCCCTCCAGATCCTGCCATCTGGTGAAAGTCGTGCGTGGCCAACGGATGGACAGTCCGTACATCCACTTGCTCCCCATATTGTAGCTGATGATATTCAAGCATTTGAGGATCAACCGCTGGTCGTTGGAAAATATCAATCCTCAGTTTGGTATCAATTGCAGATGACGATCAATAGTGGTCAACGGCAAGAGGTCAATGTTCAACCACAAGATTGGCCCTACCAATTTTTGCATATCCGCGCACTATCGGATGTATCAGATGTTGAACATCCACTACGATATATCCAAAGTATGATCAAAGGGTATCAAAATCGAGATAATGGTGTTGGCCCAACACTTGACGGATGGCAGCTACGTGTTACCCATCCATGGTGGCTTTATAGCACACCGTATGGTGATACTAGTGTAATGGATGAACTGAACACCTATGAAGATGGTTTACGAGAAAGGGTTGTGAGTTCGATGTTACGGGAATTTCTCGAGGTGACGACAGCGATTCCAGAGGATGAATGGACACGTTGTGGACACAATATAAAGAATATATCCACCTGGTACTGTATTGAGTCACCCACTTATCAACCTACGAATGTCCCCGATGGCCAGGGTCGTATTTTTGAGATTCCTGCCAACTGGCATGCCGATAATTTCTATCGAGTTATTCCACGTCTTCGCGAAAATGGGGTTAATCCTGATGTACTTGATGATTTGATAGATTGGTGTGAAAAGACGTGGCCCGGTGGCAAGCAGCAGTGGAACTCATTAAGAGAGTAGCCTTTAGAAAAGGGAAAAACAGGTTAGAAAATGTAGTAGGCGAGCAGACACCATGCTGCTCGCTTTTCCTTGTATGTACGACTTACGTCAACCATCCAGGGATTGCACACGGTTTGTCTTTACTTTGTGAACGTTGACACAGTGTTTCTGATCCGATATACTAAAGACCTAAGAGTTATGATAGTTTTGATAGAATTGGATCGTTTATGAGTGCCGTTGCCACACTCGATGATCTCACCAGTACCTCTCATTCTCCTCGCGTCGCTATCATAGGTGGTGGTATCACAGGTCTAAGTACTGCATTCTACCTTGAACGTATGGCCAAAACGCAAGGTGTGTCAGTTGAATGTACCTTGATTGAGCGCAGCCAGCGACTGGGTGGGAAGATCGTCACCGAAAATGTCGAGCAAAATGGGAGTTTTGTTGTCGAGGGTGGTCCTGACTCATTCGTTGCCCAAAAACCCTGGGGTGTCGAACTTGCTCGTGATCTTGGTCTTAGCGATCAACTGATGACGCCCAATCGTGAGCAGCAAAAGGTCTATGTCTTACTCAATGGTAAACTGTGCGCGATGCCGGATGGCTTGCAATTAATCATTCCCACCAAATTCTTGCCATTTGCCCTCTCGCCAATGATCTCTCCGCTGGGTAAGTTACGCATGGCCATGGATCTGTTCATTCCTCCCAAGCGTGATGGTGCTGATGAGACGTTGGCAGATTTTATGCGTCGACGCTTGGGCGACGAAGCACTCAATAAGATTGGTGAGCCGTTGCTCTCTGGCATCCATAACTCGGCGGCTGAACAACAAAGTCTACTGGCAACATTCCCCCGTTTTCGCACGATGGAAGAAAAGTATGGCAGTCTTACCCGTGGTATGTTAGCGATGCGTCGTCAGCGAAAACAGCCGCAGGGAGCTAGTAGTCCATTCGTCTCCTTGCGCGGTGGTATCGAGGAACTGGTAAAGGCCCTCAAAACGCAAGTGCAATGTGAAGTGCTCACTGGTTGTGGTGTTGTAGACCTTGTGCATACGCCTAATAGCCCTGAAGCCGCCTATCACATCACGCTTGACAATGGCCAAATCATTCATGCTGACGCCGTTGTCGTAACGACTCCGTCCTACATTGCTGCCGATCTGGTAGAAAACTTTCAACCGGCTCTGGCTGAAGGACTCCGCCTCATTCGGCATGTCTCTACTGCTACTGTCTCGTTAGCCTACCGGCGCCGTGATGTTGGTGAACCATTGAAAGGCTTTGGGATGGTTATTCCGCGTACTGAGAAACGTCGTATCAACGCCTGTACAATGACATCGCTCAAATTTGCTCATCGTGCCCCAGAGGATCACGCGTTGATACGGGTCTTCGTTGGTGGCTCACGTACACCCGAGATGATGCATCTCGATGATGCGGCAATGCTTTCTGTTGTCCGCGAAGAACTCCGATCTATGCTTAAAATTGACGCAGAGCCGATCTTTACTCGTATCTATCGTTGGCTGCATGCCAACCCCCAGTACGATGTCGGGCATCTTGACCGTGTGACACAGCTTGAAGCACTATGCCCAGCGGGTCTTTACCTGGGCGGTAATGCCTACCGCGGTGTCGGTATTCCCGATTGTGTCAAGCAAGGGAAAGATGCAGCTGCACAAGCCATTGCACACATACAAAAACGTTTTCCTGTGAACGTCTAGAATTGGTAATTTGCTCTATAGTCGTATCGCATTTGTAATGAGTCTGTCCTTGACGAGACTATTCCTTATGATCTATAGTGAATTTGGCATGTTTGGTATATTTGGTAGTTTTGAAACATTTCATATGAAATCCGATAGTACAAGTGTAGATGAAATGAATGAGCAGTGGCTGTCACTCCAAGAAGCCAGTAATTTGCTGGGAGTAGCTGCCTCCACTTTACGGCGCTGGGGAGATAGTGGGCGAGTACCGATGAAAAAGACCCTTGGCGGACATCGACGTTTCTCACGTGCTGCGGTAGAGCAGTTGATGAAATCAGACCAAACACGTGTTTCATCGCGCCCACCCGCAAAGCCGAAATCAGCGAACTGGGGTGTGAATGAGCATGAATTGGCGCGACAAGAATGGCATACCCGTCTTGCCGCCCGTTCGGATGCTAGCCGTATGCGTGGTCTGGGACAACAACTCCTCGGATTGCTTATTCAATACATCAATCGACGCGAAGATGATCAGCGCTTCCTCGAAGAAGCTCGGATCATCGGACACCACTATGGCCATGAAACACAGCAAGCCGATGTGAGCATGCACGATACCGTTGAGGCATTTTTGTTCTTTCGTCGTTCGTTTTCCCAACTTGCTATGCCTCTTCCTGGTATTGCCCAACCAACCGATCTTGCCGAAGCTGCTGAACTCCATGCTCGGATTGAGCAGTTCATGGATGCTGTTTTGTTAGGTGTAATTACTGGCTATGAAACAGGTCAGGACACGCCATAATGTTTGTTCTACGTGAGTCTCTCATATTGTATTGTTGATTGAAATTGTTCTAACAGAGAGGTCAGGCAATCTGTGCAACTCGTCTGTATAAGTCTCCATCAAAGAAATATCGCTGTTGAGATACGTGAGCGTCTCGCATTTAGCGAGGCCGAACTTCCTGCAGCGCTTGCCAAATTACAAACATACGTTGCTGAAGGTTTTATCCTTTCAACATGTAATCGTGTAGAAGTCTATGCATTTGATGATGATCATAAAGATGTAGATCGGGCGCTGCTGAATTTCTTTGCTGACTGGCATGCGGTAGATTTAGATGAAATAGTAACATCTATTGAAATACGAACAGACATCGAAGCCATTCGCCACGTCTTTCATCTTGCGGCGGGACTTGACTCGATGGTGCTTGGTGAAACACAAATTGTTAACCAAATCAAGCAGGCCATGGCAATGGCCCATGAGGTAGGTGTGCTTGGGAGTGTCCTACGGCGATTGGTCGATAGTGCACTCACAACAGGGAAAATTGTTCGCACCGAAACAGGTCTTGCACGTAGCCATGTGTCAGTTGTGTCGGTTGGTCTTGATTTTGTCCGACAAACCCTTGGAGTCCTTGCAGGTCAGCGGTTTTTGATCATTGGTGCGGGTCGTATGGCTGAATTGGCTCTCAAACATCTCCATGGTGAGGAGGCAACGATCCATGTGATGAGCCGAACCGCGTTTCGTGCCGCACACCTTGCAACTCGCTACGGTGTTGAGTCGCTTCCCATTGAGCAACTTGAAGCCGCTATACAGTCCAGTGATGTCATTCTTAGTTGTACTTCGGCACCAGGCTATGTTGTGACGTATGACACAGTAGCTCAGATAGCAAGCACGCGTGAGCAACCACTGATTACGGTTGATCTTGCCGTCCCCCGTGATATTGATCCACGTGTGCAGGAACTGCCTAATGTCGCTTGGATCGATGTCGATGGCATGCAAGACATTTGTGCCAACAATCGTTCTATGCGTGCGACAGAAGTTCAGCGTGCTTCAGTGCTAGTCGAAGACGAAGTGCAGAAGTTTATGGGTTGGTGGAATACACAACAAGTCGTACCAACAATTCGTGCCCTTCGTGAGCGTGCCGAGGCCATCCGTGAAGCTGAGATTGAGCGTACCCTTGCGCGGCTCCCCAATCTTTCGGATCGTGAGCAGGAAGCCATTCGCACATTGAGTGCGTCAATCATTAATAAATTACTTCATCAGCCTATTAAAACAATGAAAGACCCCGATCTGGGTATCCAGTTTGCCCAGGCGGTTCAACAACTGTTTCAACTAGACACAATGAGGGAACCCCATGTCATCGAACCGAGAGAATGTTGAACGACCACCTTTGTTTGTTCAGTACACCTGTTTCAAGGCTGATCCTGCTTGGCGTCGTTTGCCAGCCAGTGCGCGGGAAGATGGTCGCGAGGCATTTGCCCGTGTGGTAGAGGAAGCCGATCCTGATATTCGGACATACCCCTACAGCACTATTGGCATGAAAATCGACAGTGATCTGTTACTGTGGCGCAAAGGTACGTCGCCCATTCCGATGCAGGAGATGACAAGCCGTTTGTTGCAGACCGGTATCGGCCAGTATCTTGAGCAGACCCACAATCTCTACGGTTTCACGCGTCGGTCGGTATACACGAAGCGCCCGACGTCTCAGGAACAGGCGATTGATCTGGAGGATCGTCAAACCTATCTCATTGTGTATCCATTTAGCAAAACTGCCGATTGGTATCTGATGAGTCGGGAAGCGCGTCAGGGTATGATGAATGAACATATTCGTGTGGGTCACGAGTACGAAGATATCCGACAGGTGTTGCTCTACACAACAGGTATCGACGACCAGGAATTTGTGGTCGCATACGAGACTGAAGATTTGCCACGCTTTAGCGCATTGGTAACCGACCTGCGTGATACGGAAGCGCGCCGATACACCCTGCGTGACACGCCCATTATTACGGCGATTCATCGGCCATTGCGTGAAGTGTTATCGTTGATTGGGTGATATGTGAGAAGATGTGCCGTCTCTGTTTCATGTTACCCTGACGCATAGTTGCTCTTACATACGATCTCTTGAATTCAAAATATAGGATGTGATAAACGTTTGCAGATAACGCAAACGTCTGATTGTTGCGTCATTCGATCAAGTTAATTGCATAATCGATCAGGTCATTTTGTATCCTGCTTTGTGGCTGGTTGGTCAGAGCATTCAGACTAAAATGGAAGCCACCAGTGCATCCTGATGAGGACAAACGAGTTGTTTTCTGAGTGTGAATATGCGGTAGCGTGATCGGAGACGCAGATTGGTATATCTCAAGCGCCCTGTTGTACAATAGCATCGACATATAGGGGCGTGAGAAATGAGGACTACATTGACTCTACACGATAGTCGTTTTCTAAAAGCCTGCCGCCGCGAACCGGTCGATTGTACGCCGGTGTGGTTTATGCGTCAGGCGGGTCGTTACATGTCTGAGTACCGGACGCTTCGCGAGAAACATGGATTTCTAGGGCTCGTCAAGACACCCGAATTGGCCACCGAAGTCACGCTCCAGCCAATCCGTGCCTACGATGTCGATGCGGCGATTATCTTCTCTGATCTGCCGCCTTTGCTCGAAGGGATGGGTTTGCACCTGACCTATGAGCAGGGTGAGGGTCCGGTGATCCACAACCCGTTGCGTGCTCAGGCAGACATCGAAGCCCTACGCATTGCTGATCCGCATGAGTCGCTCGGTTACACCATCGAAGCTATCCGTCTTGTGACGAAGGAGTTAGCCGACAAGGTGCCACTGATTGGTTTTAGTGGTGCGCCTTTTACGCTGGCAACCTATGCCATTGAAGGTGGTTCTTCACGCGATTTTCGTCGCAGTAAACTCCTGATGTATCGTGAGCCAGAAACGTGGCATCTCTTGATGGAGAAGCTGGCAACAGTTGTGAGTAACTATCTCCTGGCGCAGGTTGAAGCAGGTGCAAGTGCGGTTCAACTCTTCGATAGTTGGGTTGGTTCTCTGGCACCAGGGGACTATGCCGAATATGTGCTGCCCCACGTACAACGCTGTGTCGCTGCCGTAAAAGAACGTGGTGTTCCGGTCATTTATTTTGGAACAACTACGAGTGGGATGTTCCCGACGCTGCGTCACATCGAGGCCGATGTTATTGGTGTCGATTGGCGTATTCCGCTCGATGAGGCGTGGGCGCAACTTGGCCCCGGATTTGCTGTTCAGGGCAATCTTGACCCGATGGCGTTGTTCGCCCCGTGGCCTGAGATCGAGCGCCGTGCTGCCGATATTCTTGCGCGTGCAGCTGGACGGCCCGGTCATATCTTCAACCTTGGTCATGGTATTTTGACCGAAACGCCCGTAGAACATGTCGCACGACTGACCGATTTTGTCCATCAGTCCTGAGATTGGATACGATGATGTTGCAGTTTTCGCGTCTCACACAAGCGCAATCAGATCTGACACAACTCGCAGCGTGGTTGGCTGAGTTGAATACGCAACCACAACATCATATTGGGTATCTTGGAACCGATCCAGCAGACATTGCCAAATCTGTCCAGGATTTTGATGTACAGCCATCCGAGGCATGGATTCTCACGCACGCAGATGAGCAGTTGGTAGGGGCGCTTGGTTTTGACATTGACCTTGACGCTGGCAGAACATGGGTGTATGGCCCATTCGTGAGCCACTCGGATTGGTCGGTCGTTGCTGATCGACTGTGGGACGAACTTCAACCGATGCTCCCACAAATGACGTTAGAGCACGAGCTTTTTTGTAATGAGCACCATGTGAATTGCATTGCCTTTGCAGAGCAACATGGGTTTCGCCAACGTGGCCGTGATTCTATTCAAAGATTTCATCGTGAGCTGTTGATGCAACTGCCCAAGACTACCGCTGAGATAGTGACCGAGCCATATTATGAGGCTGTTCGTGCACTACATGACCAGACGTTTCCAGGAACATATTACTCTGGCAACGAAATACTGGATCGTTTGAACGATCACCGTCGTATGTTCTTGGTTACTGACAATGGCCAACTACTTGGCTATGCGTATGTCGAAGTGGAACCAGCGTTTGGTGATGGGAGTGTCGAGTTTATCGGTGTTGACAGTGCCGCACGTGGCCGCGGTATCGGTAGTCAGCTTATGGCCGCATCGTTGCAGTGGATGTTCTCATTTGAGACTGTCGAGGAAGTTAACCTGACAGTCAGTGCCGAAAATCAGAGTGCTTTGGCGCTCTATCGACGCGCAGGTTTTCAGCCTGTGCACACAATGTGTAGCTTTCGCAAACTAGTGGAGAAATGAAATGAGCGATTCTCGTACGCCGTTAGGTGTTTTTTTGCTTGCCTATGGCACACCGGAAAAACTTGATGATGTCGAGGAATATTATACAAACGTTCGTAAAGGACGTAAGCCGGAGCCGGAAAAGGTCGAGGAATTACGCGAGCGATATGCCATGGTCGGTGGACGCACCCCGCTGCTCGAAATCTCGCAGTCGACAGCACAGGGTCTGCAAAACCGCCTTGAACAGGCGTATCCCGGTCAGTACAAAGTCTATCTAGGGATGAAGTATTGGCATCCGTACATTGCAGATGTGCTTCAGGAGATGGCACAGGATGGTATCACCGATGCGATTGGCCTGGTGCTGGCACCACATTACTCGAAGATGAGTGTTGGCGGGTATCGCGACTATGTTGAGAAAGGTCAGGAGCGACTCGACACACCTATCAATATCCAGGTCATTGAAAGCTGGCAAGAGAATGCAGCCTTCCGTCGGATGATCGCCGAGCGTATCACGACGACGATGCAGCAGTTCCCCGCCGAAGCACGCAGCCAGGTAACCGTACTGTTTAGTGCCCATAGCCTGCCGGAACGCATTAAAACCTGGGGCGATCCGTACGAGGAACAACTACTGGAAAGCGCTGCGGGAGTCGCCGAACTACTCGGGTTACAGGACTGGCGTTTCTGTTTCCAGAGTGCCGGAGCAACGGGTGAACCATGGCTTGGTCCTGACATTTGCGATTATATGGATGAACTGGCACAGGAAGGCAAGCGCTATATTTTGAGTGTACCGTTTGGCTTTGTTTCGGAGCATCTGGAAATTTTCTACGATATCGATTATGAGGCACAGCAGAAGGCTGAAGAACATGGTATGATGCTCCACCGCATTCGTATGCCCAATGCTGACCCTGAATTTGTTGAGGTACTTGCCTCGGTTGTAATCTCCGCAAAGGGGCAGACAGTCGCAACGAATAGCTAATGACTAAGTACTACGAATGTAGATAGGCAAGACAAACGAATGAACGCATATCAACAAGTAAATGAGCATGTGCCTGCACCAGCCGACGGATTAGAACCAACGGCAACTCTCACTATTGGAACTCGTCGCAGTAAATTGGCGTTGACTCAGACGGATATGGTACGGGACATGCTGTGTGAGGCGAACCCTGGATTGCATGTTGCTATCGAACATATCACAACCAAGGGTGATATCATTCTGGATCAACCGCTCAGTGCAATTGGTGACAAAGGTCTGTTTGTGACCGAGATCGAAGAGGCGATGCGTAGTGGCAAAGTCGATCTGGCCGTTCATAGTGCAAAAGATCTTCCTTCGGAGTTGCCATCGGATATGGCTTTGTCCGCTTTCCCCAAACGAGCCGACCCGCGTGATGCACTAATTTCGCGGGAAGGTTTCAGCCTGGACACGCTACCACTTGGCTCTGTAGTGGGAACCAGCAGCCTGCGGCGTGGGTGTCAGTTGCGCCATCTACGACCTGATCTACAGATCGAGGACCTGCGCGGCAATGTTGATACACGCCTACGGAAACTGCATGAGGGTCAGTATGATGCCATCGTGTTGGCAGCAGCAGGATTGATTCGGCTCGGTTTGCATGACGAAATTACTCAGTTCCTCGAGCCGGATGTGATGGTGCCAGCCGTGAGTCAGGGTGTGTTGGGTATTGAAATCCGTGCCAATGATGAACGAACGGCTGCTTTGCTTGCACCGCTGGACGACCCGATTAGCCGAGTGACGGCCACCGCCGAACGTGCGTTTCTTGCGCGGATCGGTGGCGGGTGTCAGGTGCCCGTTGGTGCGTATGCCCGCGTTGACGGCACAACGATTACGTTGATGGGCCTGATCGGTGCACGTGACGGCCATGTGGTGCGTGGTGAGCAAGAGGGCACGACCGATGATCCGGCAACCTTGGGAGCATCACTGGCGGAGCGGCTTTTGGATAATGGTGGACGTGCACTGTTAGCGTTGAATAACGTATAGTTTTTCTGAGGCAGTAACTATGGATAAACGATTAATCCTCGATAAACGTATTGTTGTGACACGTGCTGAGGAACAAGCCTCGAATCTGGTAGAACGGTTAGAGGAACTTGGCACGATCCCTATTGTTTGTCCGGCGATTACGATTGTGCCCTTGAACGATTACACCGCGTTTGATACTGCTCTCAAGCAACTCTCAGAGTACGATTGGCTGTTGTTTACCAGTGTCAACGGTGTCGAAGTTGTCTTCGAGCGCATGACCAAACTTGGCATTGATCCAAATCTATCACATCTCAAGATTGGCTCGATTGGCCCGGCGACGGCTGATGCATTGACCCAGCGTGGTGCAAAGGTAGACTTTGTGCCGTCCGCTTATGTTGCCGAGGCCATCCTTGATGAGATCGGCGATGTTTTGGGGCAGCGCATGTTGTTGCCACGAGCTGATATTGCCCGTCAAACACTCGCTGATGGCTTGCGTCAGAAAGGTGCTTTTGTTGATGCAGTTGATGCATATCGTACTGTGCCTGGTCCAGGGGCCAAAGAATTGATCGAGCTGTTGCAAGAGCGTAAGGTTGATGCTATTACGTTTACGAGTTCCTCGACAGTGCGTTTTCTGCTTGATGGTATGGATCAGCAGGGTGTGAGTCGTAGTGAGGCGCGTAAGATGTTGCAGGAAATCATCGTTATTTGTATCGGCCCGATCACGGCAGCCACAGCCGAGGCAGAAAGTCTGTTAGTCCATTCCGTTGCAGATACATACACGATGGATGGGCTTATCGACGCCTTGCTGCGGCAGTTCTGCCATCCTACAGCGACATAGCGACATGTTTCTTTTCAGACAACCTACACAAGACGATCTGCGGCAGTTTCTGGAAACACAACGGGATCTGCCGTTTTCATATGCAGCCTTCGGTGCGTCGCAACATGTGCCACCACAGGGTTATGTGGTTGACCATAATCGTGTGGTGCTTGGTCACGGCCAGGAAGCATTTACACAGGCTGTGGCTGCGCTTCATCGCTGGACCATGTTTGATATTGGCTGGGTTACATTGTGTTGGCCCGATGCGCCCATCGAGGTAGGAACGACGGTTGGTGTGCTGGCACATTTGCCCGGCTGCTGGTCGCTCAATGCCTGTCGGATTGTGTATCTTGTGGATGAGGACGGACCGATACGTCGGTATGGCTTCGCCTACGGGACCTTGCCGGAACACGCAGAACGGGGCGAGGAACGTTTTCTCATTGAGTGGAATCGTGAGGATGATACGGTGTGGTACGATCTGCTGGCTTTTTCGCAACCCAACCAACTGCTGGTCAGGCTTGGCTTCCCTGTTGCGCGCCTATTCCAGAAGCGTTTCGCTCGGGCATCAAAACAGGCGATGGTTCGTGCGGTTGGGACAAACGTTGTCTCTGAAACAAGCTGATTTTTCTAAAAGCATCCTTGATACTCACATGTATTGAGTTTAGCTTTAGAACGAGGAGGGTTCTATGACACTTATTCAACGCCCACGTCGGTTACGGCGCACGGCGAATCTGCGCCGGATGGTGCGTGAGACGACGCTCACTACTGATGATCTAATTGCGCCGTTGTTTATTGTGGCAGGCCAGAATATAAGTAAACCAATCAGCTCGATGCCTGGCCAGTCACAGCTATCTGTGGATCGGGTTGGTCAAGAGATCGATACGTTGATGGAGCGCACTATTCCAGCGGTGCTACTGTTTGGCATTCCTGAGCACAAGGACGGTCATGGTAGTCAGGCATGGGCTTCCGATGGGCCGGTCCCCAGTGCTATTCGTGCGATTAAAGCACAGGCCCCAGAATTGATCGTGATTGCTGATGTGTGTTTGTGTGAGTACACGGACCACGGCCATTGTGGAGTGTTGGCGTCAGAGCCAGGCCAGGGTGATGTGTTGAACGATCCTACGCTTGATCTGCTGGGACGTGCGGCGGTCGCCTACGCCGATGCCGGGGTCGATATCGTAGCACCAAGCGCAATGATGGATGGACAGGTCGGGGCGATCCGGCATGCGCTGAATGAGAGCAACCATCACCAGATTCCAATTCTTTCCTATGCAGCGAAGTTTTCTTCAGCGTTCTATGGGCCGTTCCGCGAAGCTGCCGAGTCGACACCAGAGTTCGGTGATCGGCGTGCGTATCAGATGGACCCGGCCAATGGTCGTGAGGCGCTGCGCGAGGTCGATCTTGATGTTGCTGAGGGTGCGGATATGTTGATGGTCAAACCGGCTGGTCCATATCTCGATGTGATACACGAAGTTCGCTCGAACTACGATCTGCCGTTAGCAGCGTATCAGGTGAGCGGTGAGTACGCGATGATTAAGGCGGCAGTGCAGAACGGCTGGCTGGATGAGCGCCGCGCAGCTATCGAGAGTCTGCTGGCCATCAAGCGTGCCGGTGCCGATATGATCATCACCTACTATGCAAAAGAGGTTGCACGCTGGCTGGCAGAAGTCTAGATAACAACAAGAGGATTACAACCTATGTCCAATATTGCACATTCAACAACGATGTTTGAAGAAGCACAACACCTTATTCCAGGTGGTGTCAATAGCCCTGTGCGCGCATTTCGCAGTGTCGGCGGTGCACCGCGCTTTATCGAGCGTGGGGAGGGCGCCTATCTCTACGACGTCGATGGTAATCGCTATATCGACTATGTGCTCTCGTGGGGGCCGCTCATTCTCGGCCATGCCCATCCAGATGTCGTTGCTGCGATCACGGAACAGGCAGTGCGGGGAACAACCTTTGGGGCGCCAACGCCACTGGAGAGCGAGATCGTCCGTCTGGTGCAGCAGGCCATGCCAGCACTGGAGTTGGTGCGTTTTGTGTCGTCGGGCACCGAGGCGGCGATGAGTGCGCTGCGACTGGCGCGTGCCTATACGGGGCGTGACAAGGTGATCAAGTTTGCGGGGTGTTACCATGGCCATACCGATAGCCTCCTCGTTCAGGCCGGATCGGGTGTCGCAACTCTGGGGCTACCGGATAGCCCAGGCGTACCCTCTTCAGCAACGGCTGGTACGCTCACGGCAGTCTTTAATGATCTGGGTTCGGTGGAGGAGTTGCTGGAGGCGCATCCTGAGCAGGTCGCGGTGATTGCGGTTGAGCCAGTAGTTGGAAACATGGGTTTTGTTCCGCCACGTGATGGCTTTCTCGCTGGGCTGCGTCAGTTGGCCGACAAGCACGGAACATTGTTGCTCTTCGATGAGGTGATGACTGGCTTTCGCGTCGGGCTGGGTGGCGCTCAGGCACGCTATGGCGTCACACCCGATCTGACCTGTCTTGGCAAAGTCGTTGGTGGTGGCCTGCCGGCTGCCGCTTATGGCGGGCGTAGAGACGTGATGGAGATGGTTGCTCCGGCAGGACCGATGTATCAGGCTGGCACACTCTCCGGCAATCCACTGGCGATGGTTGCTGGTATCACCACGCTACGTGCGATCAGTCAACCGGGGGTGTACGAGACGCTGGAAGGGTATACCACAAAGCTTTGTGAAGGGCTTGCACGTGTGGCGCAAGAGGCCGACATTCCGTTGCAGACCGGGGCAGCGGGAAGTATGTGGGGCCTGTTCTTTAACGACGAGCCGGTATTCGATTACACGATGGCCAAGCGTTCCAACACCGAGCGATATGGCCGTTTTTTCCACGCAATGCTGGATCGTGGCGTCTACCTCGCACCGTCGCAGTTTGAGGCAGGGTTCAAGTCTTTGGCTCACAGTGATGCCCTGATCGATGAAACTATCGCAGCAGCAGCAGAGGCTCTGGCGGAAGTGAAGGGTTAGGGGTTAAGAGTTAAAGGTCAGGGATTAGCGCAGAGCAGTTTCCACATACCCGCTGCTCTGCGTTTTGTTTCTTAGAAAATGATGACGATTAGCAGAATCAACATAAGCACCGCAATAACGGCATAAGGGATAAGTTTACTGATATCGATGACCGTCCAGTCGCCGCGGATTTCATCTTTGAAGCCAATAATCGTGAGGCTGTGTGGTGCGTTGGAGTGCTGATAGTCTACCTCTGTCACTGGTACACCACGAATAGTCAGTTCCGCAGTAATCAAACGGGTGTTGTCCCCTCCACCCTTAATTGCCTCTTCGATTAACTCGTGCAGTGGCGCAATCTGATGCCAGCGCGACTCGTAGGGATCGATGCGAGATTGGTAGACCTGCTGGAGTTGTTCTTCGAGGGTTGGTTTGGATAGTCCCGTAATATCGTCTTCATTGAAATAGGCTCGACCATGGCGCGACCAGGTGAAGGCTTGTTCTTCGCGCATCTGTCCTGTGGCCTCACAGCGAGAACAGGGGACTTTGCCGTATCCACGGCAGGCAGGGCAGTTCTCCTGCATTTTTTCGTTGCGGGTCGTGCCATCGCTGGCCTTTACCCGACGTACCCGCTCAATCGATCCTTTACCACTACAGGTCTTGCATACGGTTTGCGTAGTGCCATTACATTCGGTACAGGCGATGACTTTTTGTGAGCCAGGAATGACAATCTCTTTGGCTGGCGCATCTACAAATGCTTCAAGTTCTGGTACTTTGACACTCCATAACTCTGGTGTTTGGACTGCCGGTGTGAGTGCACCGCCTTTATGGACCTCTGTGCGCTTTTTAGGTGGTGTGCGAGTCTCATAGTGTGCTTTTAACTCGTAAAAGTAGACATTGTAACTGGTGATTTGGTCAGGTTGAATGACCTCACCAAGGCCGGGTTTGCGTAGAAAACTCTGTCGACTCCAGCGGTCGAGCTGTCGTTTGAGCATTCCGGTGCGGTGCATCTGGTCGGCACGAGCGCGACTCTTGGTCAGGAATTCTTGCTCAAGTAGCGTACTAAGGACCGTCTCTAGCGGATTTTCTAGCCACTCAGCCATCGTTTCCCAGCGCGACTCTTCCATGTCATCAGTGGAATCATCGATCTGGGCGCGTAATGCCTGGCGTAGTGCTGCGACGGCCTGCCCACTGTTCTGGAAGCGCTGGTTTGCCTCCTTCATCATCAGCTTTTGCACAACGCGATCAGCACTAGCCAGCGCTGTGTCACGCTCACCGAGCGACTTGAGTTTCTCTCCAAGAGCAGGTGGCAAATTGCCACCAAGCATATGATAGAGCAACGCACCAAGGCTGTAGAGGTCTTGCGTTGGAGATGCGTCTTTGTCGACAAAGGTTTGTTCTGGGGCCGAGTAGGGTGTAAGATAATCGCCGTCTTCAATACTGGAGAAATCCGGTGTGTCTGGCGCAGCAGCCAGACTTAAATTGTTCAGATATGCAACTCCCTGCGGGGTAAGCAGAATGTTGCCGGGTCGCATATCACGATGAACGACTTTCTGCTCGTGAAGATAATCAAGCGCTGAACCAATCTGGGTCACGATGCGTAATGCAAGCGTTGCTTCGAGCGGGCCATTTGCGAGAACTTCTTCCAGAGTGCGTCCCTCGATATGTGGCGTCACGACATAGGCGCCATACCGATCATCATGGCCTGCGTCGATCACCGGCAGCACGTTGGGGTGGTTGAGACGGGCAGACAGACGCGCAGCAAGTTGGAAGCGGCTTGATGAAACCCAGTCAGTGCGACGTAGAATGTGAAGCTGGACCGGTCGATCCAGTGTTTGATGGGTTGCGCGATACACTGTGGCAAGCTCTTCCTGTTCAAGCCGTTCGCCTAAACGATAGTTGGTTAGCTCGCGTGTTTCGGCTGATGGTGACTTGGCGACAGCAGCGTCACTCTTTGTCGTTGGAGTTTGTGAACTGGCATTCGATACAGACATCGCACTCTATACCCTTTGTGCTGTATAAGACGTTCCACAGTATAGCGTTGAGTGGGCTAGAACGCAAGAATCTATTGAGGACGCGAAACTCGACATAAGATATAGCGTATATTATAGCACACGTGTTCTTATTGTGCAAAAGAGTGTGGACACAATGCCAAGTAAAGCATCTTTTTATAGGCGTACCAGAAGTAGGTGTTGGAAACTCTGCATTGTTGGTCCTATTTGCAACACTCTGATCCAGATGCTATACTCACTCACGCAATTGCTCATCTCTCCAGTCCGAGAGATTATTATCCTTACTACCTATAACGATAGAGAAAGCTCATGTCCGCAAGGAAGAAGCGCTGGGTTGTTCGTGAGCCAGCACCACCTGATTTTCTGGCCAGAATGAGCCAGTATACACCAATTGTTGCAACACTCTTGTATCAACGCGGGTTGCATGATCCCAAAGAGGTAGAGTCGTTTCTGACGTCTGACTATCGTGGAGGTCTACATGATCCGTTTTTAATGAAAGACATGCAATCAGCTTCTGATCGTATTATTACCGCTATCAACGAGCAGGAACCTATCGCAGTATATGGCGATTTCGATGCCGATGGAGTTACTGCTGTCACACTACTCGTACAAGTTATTTCAGCGATGGGTGGCGATATTCGACCCTATATTCCACATCGGGTTCGTGAAGGATATGGATTGAATACAGAAGCCATCGATCGTTTGAATACAGAAGGCGTTCGTCTACTCATTACTGTGGATTGTGGTATCAGCAATATCGACGAGATTGCATATGCGAACACGGTCGACTTGGATATTATCGTCACTGATCATCATACTCCGCCGGAGGAACTGCCGCAGGCATACGCCATCATCAATCCTAAACAGTCTGGATGTGAGTATCCCTATAAACAGCTTGTTGGTGTTGGTATTGCCTTCAAGCTTGTCCAGGCATTGGTGCGACGTGGTGCCAAAATGGCGCTCCGAGGACGTGATCTGCTCGATGTGGTTGCCCTGGGAACCGTGACGGACATGGGGCCACTCAATGGTGAAAACCGCGTTCTAGTAAAGGCTGGGCTGGAGTCGGTCAATGCGACTGAACGGCCGGGTATACGGGCACTGCTGGATGATGCAGGACTGGTGCAAGGTAAGATTCGTGCTAGCGACATCAGCTTTATGATTGGGCCACGTCTCAATGCGGCTGGGCGTATCGATGATGCGGTGCTCTCCTACCAACTCTTGCTGGCCGATGATCTGGAGGCAGCACGTACTCTGGCGAAACGCTTGAGCGAGGCCAATCGGCAGCGCCAGGGCATGACACGGGAAATCCAAGAACATGCCCATACCAAAATACAAGAACTTGAGAAAAACAAGAACCGCATCATCGTCCTTGATGATGAGCAGTATCAGGCAGGGATTGTCGGTCTGGTAGCGTCAAAGCTTGTTGACGAATTTGCCCGACCAGTCCTTTTGATTGAGCGTGGTACTGAGACATCACGTGGATCGGCGCGATCTGTTCCTGGCTTTAACATGATAGAAGCGCTGACATCGTGTGGTGAGATGTTTGTGCGTTATGGGGGGCATTCAGCTGCAGCTGGCTTCACGATTGCAACTGATCGGTTGCCTGAATTAGAATCATACCTCCTCGATTATGCCGAGACACACCTTTCAGACGAGCTTTTGTTGGCGACACTTGATGTTGATTCCGAAACACCACTTGAAATTTTAACCTGGGATCTGCTAGATCAGCTGCAGCTGTTAGAGCCTTTTGGTCAGGCCAATGCCCAACCAATTTTGATGAGTCGGCGTGTGTATGTGGCGAGTGCACAGGCGAAGGGCTTTCAGGAGCAGCACCTGAAACTACGGATCACCAATGGAGAGGGTGGCCCGTCGTATGATGCAATCGCTTTTCGTTTGGGACATCTTGCACACTATTTTCAGCAGCATCCGTGGATCGATATTGCCTACGTGCTTGAGGCGAATGAGTGGAATGGCAATCGTCGGCTCCAGCTCAATATCAAAGATTTGCGTCGAGCACAATAGTCCTAAGCCACAACACTGATAAGCCAGATCGTTCCTGCTGTTGCGAGAGGCACACTCAGGTTGTCGGTACCATGGGGTGAGACAGCCTCAGCGATGGTAGCTGCCAGGGCGCCCAGAAAGGTTGCCAACACTATTTGTGTTGCGCTGAGTGGTTCGGCTGCTGGGGCGAGTGAGGAATCAGGAAGGAATTGAAGGGCTCCCCAGATGGTTATACAAGCCACAATAAAAAGTGTGAGTGAGCCTTCCACTGATCGGGTGCTTTGGCCAATGCGATAGATATGCTGGCCAAAACGACGCCCCACCAGCGCTGCGAGTGCATCTCCCCAGGTGAGTGCCATCACCCCGGCGACAGCGATAGGAACGAAGTCAACGCTGTCCTGTGGTCGCCACAACAGCCCAAACAATAGAGTGATAACCGCCGCGAAGTAGACGGTTCCTGGCGAATTACGGTTGTCGTGGAGCGATGCAGCAAGGCGATAGCGGTAGATAACAAAGTTGACGATAATAAATGTGGCAAAGGGAATGATGCCGATTTGCCAGCGGTCGAAGAGTAGCAGAATACCGAAGACCCACATGCCAGCACCAATATGGACAAACTTGCGTGTGATTTCAGCAGATACCCCTATCTTTCGTCGCAACACTTCGGCAATAACGAGTAATCCTGTCGCATATGCATAGGATACGATCAGTCCGATAATTTCCTGAGCAGTCATAGTTGTTTGTATGGATCAGTGAGCTTATAGGTTGTTCATTATAGCAGATGTAGTGGCAGAGAGTACACTGGGCAACTCCAATTAGGTCGCCCGGCGAACTGTATGGTGTTAGCGACTTGTCAAAGGGAGATAGACCTGATTGAAGGGTGAATTGAGATACCGCAGTAGAAAGAAATCTGATTCACCTGCAGCACGCACTGCAACGTCTTGTGTAGTGCCAACGACGACGAATTTGCCATCGGACTGGACAAGCACCTGGCGAGGAAATTCTTCCCTACCTAAATCAGTGGTGATAGCCCCTTCGATGCTGCCATCCGGGGCGTACCGCACGAGAAAGATATCGAACTCACTATTAAGCTCACTAGCGGTGCCTGCGAGAATAGTTTGACCTGTCGATGATACGGTTATAGTGAGTGTCTGGTCAATTTTCGCAGTACCGATACTTGATTCTTCGTTGCTACGGAAATCCGGGTCAACTGAGCCATCAGCACGATATTTGGTTAAAGCGATGTCACGGTCAGTATCGATTGAACCACCATCTGGCAATACACTCATTGCCGCAAGAAGATCATTATTCTCCTGAAAAAGAAGATGTTGGAGTGTTTTATTCGCTAGCATTGTAATAATGCCATCGTCTCCGAACTCTGTATCTTTGGTACCATCTGGATTATATCGTGTTACTGTTATATCTGGGTCTTGAGAGTCAAACCGTGCGGTTTCCCCTCCAATAAGTATCTTTCCATCTGCCTGGATGGTGACCGCTTGAACAAGATTGCTTGCATCTGGAATGAGAAGTCCATTATTCCCGAAATTTATGTCAAGGTTCCCATCTGGCTCATAACGTGCGAAGCCATAACGTGCGGTTTGAGGTTCTAAATCAGATATGTTACCTATAAGCAGAATATTATTATCAGGTTGGATTTCAATGTAGTCTGAGATGAAAAGATGTGCATTAAACCATGTTTGCGTACTACCACCATTTCCAAAAGTTGTGTCGAGGCTTCCATCAGGATTAAATCGTGCCAATTCCACTGTCCCGACTGAGTTTTGTCCCATAACAATAATTTTATTATCGGGTTGGATAATCAGCTTGCTTGCCTTATCATTCTGTGCGACATTTGCTGTTGCAATGCCATTCTCGCCAAAGGTAGGATCGGGTACCCCATCGCTAGTAAAGCGCATCAACATCAAGTCGCTACCCTCGCCATCTGTTGATCCTTCTGGATAGAAGAGGGTGCCCAGAACGAGAATACGATCATCGGGCAACACAACGGCATCAGCAGCATCCGTACTGTTGGTGAGATTGGAAATGATACGACCATTGGTGCCAAAGGCGGGGTCGAGATCGTCGGCAGGGCGTTCGGTTTCAGGGCTGGTGTGCGTGTTTGTGGGAAGCTGGGCGTGACCAGGGATAGTGGTAACGGCGAACAAGGTCACTAGGATGGCGACTGCGACAACATGCGTCATTGACATGATGAATCTCCTTATCCACACCACCTTTGGTATGGGCTACACTCAATAACTGTAAACCAGCGAACTCCACCCATAGTGGCTGCTACAACAGGAGCCTGATCCCGTCAAGGGTTGTGGGTGAAACGATTCTAATGGTGAACATATCTCTACTACTCTAAGGACGAATCACATTATAAAAGAAAAGGCTTATTTTGACCAATGCTCAATCCAATGTGGATGAAACTGACTGGAGAATTAAATTGTACTTCTTTGTATAGTAATCTGATGTGAATAGCTGTGCCTTTCTACTGTGTTACACAAGGCATTAGTGGTAGAATGATGCAGGGTTGACCTCTCATCCTCGAGTGTCTACTTCGTAGTATAGGAACCATAATGATGTTGACGAGTCTTCAAACAGTTCCATCCGTGTTTTTGCGACCTGTCAATCTCTTACGTTCATACCGCATCGATAATGTACGTGCTGATAGTGTTGCTGGGTTGACTGTTGGCGTGGTGCTTATTCCACAGGCGATTGCCTTTGCACTTCTGGCTGGTTTGCCACCTGAAATGGGTCTGTACTCGGCGGTGGTTGTCGCTATCATTGGTGGTCTGTGGGGGTCCTCCAACCATCTACATAGTGGCCCGACAAATACGGCATCGATTCTCGTTCTTTCAACCCTGCTGCCGATAGCTGAACCTGGCACCCCTACCTTCATTGCTGCGGCAGGGGTGTTGGCTGTGATGGTTGGCGTCTTTCGCCTCATTATGGGGATAGCACGCCTTGGGGTGTTGGTCAATTTTGTTTCTGACTCGGTCGTGATTGGTTTTACTGCTGGGGCAGGTGTGCTTATTTGTGTTGGACAGATTAACCATCTGTTACGTTTGGAGGCTGGTGCTGGTCCTGGGGTACTTAGTACATTACAGCAAGTGGCTTTGCATATTCCTGATATACACCTTCCCAGTCTTGCAATTGGCGCTGTCACCATTGGCGCAATCATTGGAGCGCGACGATTGGCTCCTAAGATACCAGCCCCTTTGCTTGGTCTGGGGTTAGGGGCAGGTATGGTGTGGATGTTCCAGCTTGAGCGTGAGGGAGTCGTTATTCTTGGCCCATTACCGGGAGGTCTGCCTGCTCTGGCCCAGATTTCGTTGGTAGATCTGACATTGATTGGTGAACTTTCGACAGGCGCACTCGCTTTGGCCACTATCGGTTTGGTGGAAGCGACTGCCATTGCTCGCTCGATTGCTACCCAGAGCGGTCAGCGTATTGACAGCAATCAGGAATTTATCGGTCAGGGTTTGGCCAACATTGCGAGTGGATTGCTCTCTGGCTATCCCTGTTCAGGGTCATTCAATCGATCTGCGCTCAATTATCGGGTAGGTGCCAGAACACCCATGGCTGCGGTATTCTCTGGTCTTATTGTATTGATTGGAATGCTTTTTCTGGCTCCTCTGACGGCGTACGTTCCACGGGCAGCCCTGGCGGCAGTGCTCATTGTTATCGCAATCAGCATGGTTGATCGCAAAGCGATGGTACGTATCTGGCACGGGGCGCGTGGGGATGCTGTGATTATGGTGGTCACGTTGTTCGCCACCTTACTCCTTCCACTCCAGTTCGCCGTACTGATTGGTATCATTATGGCCCTGGCCTACTACATCATGAAAACAAGCATGCCTCGCGTGCATTCCGTTGTTCCCGATGACGCGTTTCGCCATTGGACTCATCAACCACAGAAGCCAGAGTGCCCGCAATTGGCCATCATCGATATTCTAGGTGATCTCTATTTTGGCGCAGTCAATCATGTGGAGGAAACGATCTGTCGGCATCATGCACGCAATAGTAGCCAGCGATTCTTGCTCTTACGGTTGCAAAGCGTTCAACACTGCGACATCAGTGGTATTCGCATGCTCGAAAATGTGATTCGTATGTATCGTGATCAAGGTGGAGATGTATATCTAGTCAGTATTCGCGATCCAGTGTGGAATGTCATGCAATCCACAAAGTTTTGTGATTTCCTGGGACATGATCACTTTCTTGATGAGGATACAGCTATTGAATATCTGTTCTATCGTGTGTTAGATCCAGCCATCTGTATTTACGAGAGTAATGTGCGGGTCTTTCGTGAGTGCCAGAATCTACCACGTCCAGATTACCCGGTTGAAATCCCTCTTTATGATGAATTACTGGCAGATGATGTTGACGAGGTAACTCCAGCCAATCTGTGGCACTCGTTACGTGAAGATAATGCCCCGCTTGTAATTGATGTCCGTGAACCACGTGAGTTTCGCCAGGGACATGTCCCACAGGCACGCCTTATACCATTTACGAAGGTCATCACAAACATCCAACAAATGCCACGTAGCCGTTCTGTTGTGTTGGTGTGCCGTGGTGGCCGGCGCAGCGCACGGGTATTTGCTATCGCACGAGACATGGGTTATACCAATATCAAGGTTTTGCAGGGAGGCATGCTGGCCTGGGAGTCGGCTGGTTTGCTGGCCGCAGTTGACGA
This sequence comes from Chloroflexota bacterium, assembly GCA_039178835.1. Lineage (GTDB taxonomy): Bacteria > Chloroflexota > Chloroflexia > Chloroflexales > Roseiflexaceae > AL-N1. Next base: position 60,395 of record JBCDFA010000002.1, on the reverse strand, counting down.
ATGCGACACAGGAGGGACATGATGAGCAAACTCACTTCCTTTCGCAATTGGGGGTTTGATCTGGTGCGGGTGACTGAAACAGCCGCGTGTGTTGCTGGTCGCTGGATGGGTGTCGGTAAGCGCGATGAGGCGGATCTGGCAGCAACACAAGCAATGGCTCAGTCGCTTGATATGCTTGAGTTCGATGGTCGCATCGTGATTGGTGAGGAAGAGAAATTGGCCACCCGCACTTTGCTCGAAACAAATCGGCAGGTTGGTACTGGTCAAGGACCTGCGATGGATGTCGTTGTTGATCCTATTGATGGGAGGAGTTTATTAGTTCAGGGCCGCCCTGGGGCAGTGGCAATAGCGGCAGCGGCACCACGTGGCACCATGTGGTCTCCCAAACCGGCTATTTACATGGAAAAAATTGTGGTGGCACGTGAGGCACGCGACTCGCTCGTCGCTGAGTGTATGGATGCTCCGGCTGCCTGGACACTGGCCTTGATTGCGCGGATCAAGCAGAAGACAGTACGCGACCTCATTGTATTTGTGCTAGACCGTCCACGCCATGCGGAACTCATCGAAGAGATCCGGCTGGCTGGTGCACGGGTCATGCTGCGTTCTGATGGCGATACTGCTGGTGCGCTTATGGCAGCCTCACCCGATAGCAAGGTCGATATTCTTATGGGTATTGGTGGCGTTCCTGAAGGTATGGTTGCCGCGTGTGGCGTGAAAGCGCTTGGTGGAGCAATGCTTGGCCGTTTGGCACCTCAGAGTGCTGTGGAACGACTCGCAGTCAAAGAAGCCGGCCTCGATACGCGCCAAATTCTGACGTGTGATCAGTTGATTTCCAGTAATCGGGTGTTTTTCTCGGCCACGGGTATTACCGATGGCCCACTGTTGGAGGGGGTGCGTTATCGTGGTGATCATGCACAGACGCAATCGTTGGTGCTGCGGAGCGATACAGGTTCACGCCGTTTGATTATCGCTGAACATGTGCTTGAATCAGGAGAATAGGTTGTCGGCAGGTCTACCTTGTCAGTTAGTCTACAGGCCAACCTGCCGATCCGTGTGTCAGGATTCCAGTTTTTGATCAATCTGTGCCGCAAGTAAGATGGCCTGCGCCACTTCTTGCAGCGATTTCCGAGTATTCATTGCGGTTTGCTGCATCTTCCGATACGCTTCTCGTTCTTTCAACCCCTGGGTATCCATGAGCAGCCCTTTGGCGCGTTCAACAATCTTACGAGTTTCAATCGCCTCTTTCAGATCTTTGATCTCATTAGTCATGTCCTGAAATTCAGCAAACCGACTCAACGCGATTTTGATCGCTGGCACAAGATCTGAGTCGCGCACAGGTTTGACTAGGTAGTTTGCGACACCCACTTCTGTAGCACGCTCTACCAATTCCTGGTCGGCGTAAGCAGTGAGCAAGAGAACTGGTGCAATGTTCTCCTCTGTCAATATCTTCGCCGCCTGAATGCCATCTAGTTTAGGCATCTTAATATCCATAATGACCAGATCTGGCCGCAAAAGACGAGCCTGATGAATGACAGACGCACCATCTCCTGCTTCGCCAATCACGATATATCCAAGACCTGTCAACGTCTCTTTTAAGTTCATGCGGATGAGCGACTCGTCGTCGGCAATGATCAAACGTATCTGTTTTGACATATCATCCCCTTCCATAGTGTAAAGGAATTACCGTCGTGGACATGTACGGTTTGGGAGATTGAATAAATACACATGAACACAATAAAGTCTTGAAATGTATGACTATGAATACACAATATAGCATATATTAAAAATGAGCGTCAAATGCTAGTTGTGAAAGTCGTTTTTAACATACGACTATTGTCTTGCGTATCTGGTGCTGCGTCTGTATGTGGTGCTTCTTCGATCTCAAAGCCCATATCGGTAATCATTGTGCGTGTTTCTTCATAGTCCTGCCCACCGCTGGTCAGGTATCCTGAGACAAATACTGAGTTCGCGGGAAAGAGTGCTAATGGCTGGAGCGAGCGAATATGTGCTTCCCGACCAGCAGACACGCGAATCTCCTGGCGTGGGTTGAGTAAGCGCATCAGGCACAGAATCCGCAGACAATCATACGGTTTCAAATAATTGATCCCTGCTAGTGGTGTTCCTTCCATAGCGATCAAGAAATTAACGGGAATCGATTGTGGGTTGAGTTCGCGTAGCGCAAGCCCCACATCAATGATATCTTCCTGGGTTTCGCCTTGCCCAAAGATAGCTCCCGTACACAAGGTCAAACCGACACGTCGCGCAGCCTGCAAGGTGTTGAGGCGATCCTGGTAGGTGTGTGTGGTGCAGATGGAAGCATAGTAGCGCTCACTCGTATTCAGATTATGATTGATCTGCTCTACTCCTGCATCGTAGAGTTCCTGCGCCTGTGCCTCGGAGATAAGCCCGACGCTGCAACAGATATTGATATCAACGTTCGCTCTAATCTCGCGCACTGCTGCTGACAGCTTGGCAATTTCGTGATCGGTTGCGCCACGGGTGCTCAGCGCAATGCAGTAACGACGACTCTGTGCCTCTTTGGCTTTACGGGCGCCCTCTAGCAATTGCTCCGTACCTACCAGCGGGTAACGTTCGATCTCGGCAGTCGAGATTTTTGATTGGGAGCAGTAGTGGCAATCCTCGGGACAGAGCCCACTCTTGGCGTTGATGAGCATGTGGAGATGGACACGATTGCCACAGAAATGGCGTCGTACCCGATATGCCGCATCCAGAAGCTCAAGGATATGCTCGTCCGGGCATTGAAGTACGTCAAGGCATGCATCATATGATAGTGTTATGTCAGCAATTGATTGGTCAGCTAATGTATGAAAGGACATCTTAGCTCCTTGTTGGTACAGATGAGGCGATCTGCCCCATGTCGAATCTGAGTGTTTCCAGCAGTGTGGTGGTGTCGATAGACGTGCTATGAGTTTTGAGTGTTGATGGTTCAAAGGTTGTCAGGTGTGCTACATTGCCTAGCAGCGGTGCACCGCCCCAACGGCGTAACGACTCGGCATTGCTCTCTACTGCCAAATCATCGCGAGTTTGGGGTGTATTGAGTACGATACCTACCACTGAGGTCACCTGTTGCGCTACGGTGACAGTGAGCGCCGTGTGGTTGATGACACCAAGCACATTGGCTGCAACCACCAGCACAGGGAGGTCCAACATGACAGCGAGATCCCGCATCGAGTGTGTCGCCGTCAAAGGCGCTAACAGTCCGCCTGCACCCTCCACCAGGACCACATCATGCTGTTCAACTAATTGTTCATAACAGGTGCGGATGTGTTCAAGATCAATCGTGACACCTGCTTGTTCGGCGGCCAGTGCGGGAGTCAGAGGCGGTGCAAAGGTGTAGGGGTTGATAACCTCTAGTGGTGTGGTACATCCAGAGACTTGCTTGAGGAACTGTGCATCCTGTGGGGCCAACCGTCCATTTTCGAGTGGGCACCCGCTCTCGGCTGGCTTCATAACTCCCACGCGCAGTCCACGCTCGGCCAGCGCTACTGCCAGCAGTGCTGTGACAATAGTCTTGCCAACTTCGGTGTCGGTTCCGGTGATGAATAACCCTTTGCTCATAGTTTCCTCCCCTCTGCTGTGCCGAGTTCCTCTGCAATAGCTGCTATCGAGTCATAGACCACATCAAGCAGCATAGTAAGCTCTGATTGAGTGATAGACAGTGGTGGCATGAGAATGACGGCATCACCCAGCGGTCGCACAATGACACCTCGCTGACGTGCTGCTTTAATCACACGTATGGCGACTTTCTGCTCAATCTCGAAGGCCGTTTGTGTGTCGCGATTCTTCATTAATTCGATCCCAACCATAAAACCACACTGGCGAATATCTCCGACGATAGGGATTTCCCAGAAGCGTTGTAGCCCATCCTGAAGTTGTGCTATTTTTGGTTGAAGATGATGCAATGTTTGCTCCTGCTCAAATAGATCCAAGCTGGCCAGGGCGGCTGCACAGACGACCGGGTTGCCGGTGTACGTGTGCCCGTGGTAGAAAGTACGAAACTCGTCGGCACGACCCAGAAATGCCTGGTAGATTTTCTCGGTTGCCAGCGTGGCCGCCAGCGGAAGATAGCCGCCACTAATGCCTTTGCCCAGCGCCATCAGATCTGGCTCTACGCCTTCGTGCTCACAGGCAAACAGCTTGCCGGTTCGCCCAAAACCTGTCGCCACCTCATCGACGATAAAGAGCAGATCGTGGCGCTTCGCAATCTCCCAGACAGATCGGGTAAAGCCAGCGGGGTAGACTTGCATACCTGCTGCACCCTGAACGAGTGGCTCCATCACGACGCCAACCAGCGAGTCTTTGTGTGTGACTACGAGGTGCTCAATTTCATCAAGATCGTAGTTGGCTTTGTAGGTTGGAAAAAACAGATGTTGATAGACCTGAAAGAACAGGTCGATACCCCCAACACTCATGGCGCCGACGGTATCGCCGTGATAGCCATTTCGCAATGAGAGAAAGGTTGTGCGATTAGGCTGTGGTGTGGCACATTGATGCCAGTATTGATAGGCCATCTTGAGCGCAATCTCGACGGCGGCGGCGCCAGTGTCGGAATAAAAGACGCGGCTGAGTTGCCCAGGTGCCAGTTCTGCAAGACGACGAGCAAGAGTGATGCCAGGTGGGTGGGATAAGCCTAGAAATGTTGAATGGGCGACACGATTGAGTTGCTCTACGATGGCATGGTTGATCTCTGGTCGACAATGACCATGGACATTCACCCAGAGCGATGAGACGCCATCGAGATAGCGGTTCCCTTCCACATCGAAGAGGTGGCTTCCCTCAGCGCGTTCGATAATGACCGGTGCTTCTTCCTCCCACGCCTGTTGTTGGGTGAATGGATGCCAGAGATATTGTTTATCATCGTCTGCGAGCGTGTGTGTCCTGTCGATTTGCTTTTCAACGTTCATAATGTCCTCACAGGGAACCGACGAACGGTGTCGATATCCCACTTAAATGAGACCAAAGCGCTGCCCGACTCGCTCAAAGGCTGCCAACGCATACGTAAGATCATCCTCTGTGTGCGAGGCCATGACACATGCGCGTAGCCGTGCGGTTTCAGGCGGGACGGTTGGAGGGCGAATCGCGACGACACAGAGCCCTTCTTCGCGCAATGCGGCGGCCATCTCCAGCGTTGTCGCTGAGTCACCAACCAGAATGGGCACGATATGGGTTTCGGAGGTAAGTGTGTTGAAGCCTAATTCCTGAAGACCAGAGCGAAGGAATGCTGCGTGTTGTTGCACCTGTTGCACCAGATGAGGCGCATGTTCAAGTGTGTTGAGCGCCGCGAGCGAGGCAGCCGCGATAGTCGGTGGTAGCGCTGTAGTGAAAATAAAACTGCGGGCAAAGTTAATCAGGTATTCGATCAGGATGGCTGGTCCAGCGACAAAAGCCCCCATATTGCCCAGTGCCTTACTCAAGGTGCTCATTGTCAGCGTTACCTGATCTTCAAGCCCCAGTTCAGCTACCAACCCACGTCCACCAGGGCCAATGCAGCCAGTAGCATGGGCCTCATCAACAAAAAGCAGTGCATCGTACTGTTGGCAGAGACGTGCAATGTTGGTAAGCGGTGCCAGATCGCCATCCATGCTAAACACTGTATCGGTGACGACCAACCGCTGTTGGTGCTGATGCGTGTGTGCGGCCTGGGCCAGCAGTTGTTCAAGGGCTACTACATCGCAATGGGGATAGACATGGCATGTTGCCCGACTTAAACGACACCCATCGATCAGGCTGGCGTGGTTGAGTGCATCACTGAATATCAGGTCGCCAGCACCTACGATGGTGGCGATAACACCAAGGTTGGCGGTATAGCCACTGGTGAACAAGAGCGCTCGTTCCATCCCTTTGAAATGGGCTAGACGTGTCTCCAACTGCTCATGCTGTGGTGTGGTGCCAGTGATGAGGCGTGATGCCCCGGCACCGCATCCATGGGTGATGGCAGTGGCTGTCGCACGTTGTACGTCTGGGTGGGTAGCCAACCCCAGATAGTTGTTCGAGCTTAGGTTGAGCAGCCGTTGACCATTGATAGTGACCCAGGGCTCGGTATTATTGAGGATGGGGGTGAGTTGGCGGTAGTTGTGGTGCGCCTGCACCTTTTCAAGGCGATGTTGAAACTTTTGGAGACGTTTGTCCATACTGACAACCAAACCCATTGTGTACAACAGTAGCAATCGGCAACGCTGCTCAGAGATAAGCAGCATGCCGTGACCAATAATGTACACTTGAAAATTAGTATGGATGTAGTATAGCTTCCATGGGATTTTGTTCTATCAACATTGGTGAACGAATGGTTATGCTTTCATAACTACTGGTCTCGTTCTGTACAACCGTGGTATTCAAATTGAGGTAACAATGTATCCTTTAGTGGATTATGTGCTCATCCAGACGGATGGCACGCGTAATACTGGATTGTATCAGCTATGCATACCCATGCTACAGTGGTACTGTTCCACGACATGTGCTGACTCTACTATTACGCATCACTGTGTTGTGATACGATCAACACACGTCTGATGACATGCAGAGCCAGCTGGTTGCACGAAGATTACACTTGTACCATCACCATGCCAGTACACTCAGACAAACAGTGCACCCGATGATCGTAGCGTTGTTATATATTCCATTGTTGTTGACATACCATCTACAGAAACCCCTCTTCGAAAAAGACCCACGAACCCAGTACTCGGTCAAGTGCTGTTAGCCCAACAAGAAACTGGTACCGATCAATAGGGTGTTGGTCACCATATGGGCAGCTATAGGTATGGTAATCTTATCGGATCTATGATAAGCAAAGGCGTAACAGAAAAACGTCAACGTAAATGGAATTAACAGGATCGAATTATTCTCAAGGTGCAAAAGAGCATTCAGGATACTTGGCACTAATAGTCCCAATACAAGATTGTACTTTTTCAGCCAATTCTGCACAAGATATCGGAAAAAGAGTTCTTCAGTAATCGGAGCCATGATGATAAAGATACACATATAGATGATTGTGATAACCAGTGGATGATCGTCTTTGATAAACAAGGTATCCCTTCCCAAGACCCTTATTTCGAGTAGAATCCACATAACAAAGGTGTTGAGACAGAAAACGGCAAATCCCAAGGCAAATCCCCTCAAAGCAAAGCGAGCTTTGCTCTCATCCTTTTTCCATGCTTCGGCTACGGCTGTCTTGTACTTTTGAAGAAGAAACAGCCCCATCATAACGTAGGTCATAGTCATGGCATTGGCTTCCGCGATGGTCATGAATGATCTGAACTGCTCCATGCTCTGTTCGATGGGGATGCCCCTTAACGCTTGGATGCCGATATAGGCACCACCACCTACAAGCGGTATGAGAATGACGGGGGCAATAGCCGATAAAGCAATTATCATCGCAATAATGGCTTTGTCCTTGCTTGGGCTACTCATGTCTTCTTCCTGATTTTGTTGGTTGCTCTTGACGCCCTGTGATTGATCTTACGGAACCTCGTTCGATAATCGGGATAGACATCGATAACAGGTCAGGTCGATTTGGCCTGATCGCCCATTGCGAGATATGTCATTTTTGTACTCAAATTGAGCAACGAAAGGAATGACTCCCTTCCTTTACCAGACTCATCGATCCATCGGGCAGTTCCACCTCCGTTTCGGTGGGGGTCTTTACCTTGAGTTTGAACTCGTCGTTTTGGATGGTCCATTCGCTTTTGATTTCCCCAGCTGCACTGTCAAAGCTGCATTTGACATAGTCAAGGCTTCCACCGGGTTTTGGCCTAATTCGGATCTTGCTGAAACCGGGTTCAAGAGCTGTAATCCCGGCACTATAACCGAACAACCACCCGGTTACAGCACCATAGGCGTATTGGTTCCACGAATCCCGCACTATCCCTTTTTCATCTTTCCCATCCCAACTTTCCCAGATGCTGGTGGCACCATTCACAATGGAATAGAGCCAACCTGGTCGTTCGGTATTCTCAAGAATTCTATAGGCCGTATCGACAAAACCGTAATCAGTGAGCATCGGAAGTAGGAACGGGGTCGACAAGAAACCGGTACCGATTTTGTAGTTGTTGGCAATCACTTTGCTGTTCAGTATTTTCATATTCTCCTGTTTCTCCTCCTCGCTCAACAGATCGAAAGCAACAGGACGCACATACTTACCGTGCCGTTTGGCGACAACAATACCGTTGTCGGTGTAGTTATGGCGGTAGGCCTCTTTAATCCTGTTTGCCAATGCCTCATACTGCTCCGCTTCCTCGTTTTTTCCCAGAATGGCTGCAATCTTGGCAAGGATGCCCGTGCAATAGGCGTAATAGGCGGTGGCAACTTCCTCGTCCGATTTGATCAGATTCCTGTTCAACTGGGCTCCCATGCTAGTTCCTGGTTCATTCCAGTCGCCAAAATGAAAACCGGTGTCGATGGTATATGATCGATAGGGATTTCTCTTGAACTTGTTGAACAAGTGAGTTTTTTTAGCCCTTTCCTGCTGGTACCCGATCCACTTTGCCATCCCCTCGTATTGGCGACTCAAGATCGATGCATCACCGTACATCTGATACATCGCCCATGGAACGATAATACCGACATCCGACCAGGCCGTACTTCCCTGGAACAACTCATTATCATGGCCAGTTGAAGGTATGTGCCCCATGATCAATCCATCGTCGCGTTGGGTGACGGTTAGATCATTCAGCCACTTTGAGAGAAATGTGTTGCTGTCCATCAAATAACAGGCTGTCATGCAGAAGACACCCAGATCGCCTGTCCAGGGTGTTCTTTCACGTGTTGGGTTATCTGTAGGGACATCCAGAAAATTGCTTTTCTGGCTCCATCTGGAATTGCTCACCAGTTTGTTCACAAGTGCGTTGGAACACTCGAAAAAGCCGGTCTCCTTCAGATCGGAATAGACCGCTATTGCTGTGAAATCTTCAGGTCGTACGTCTCCCGGCCAGTTTTCGACTTTGACCAATTGAAATCCGTGCATAGTAAAGAACGGTTTGTAGGTTTGTTCGCCTTCTTTTAAGGTATAGCGAATCTGTTGGAACTCGCCTTTTTGGCGCAAATGTTTGACAGAGAAATCCCCTTCGGCATCAAGGGTTTCCCCATGACTTAGCTTGACGGTGTGCCCTGTAGGGCCAGTTACGCTAAATTGTACATAACCACAAATGTTTTGCCCGAAGTCCAGAACAGTTGAACCATCTTGCGTCTTCAATACCCTTGGTTGGAAGGTTTCATGTTCTAGAATCCTTTCTCCCTCGTAAGGAATCAGTTGGCCCTGGTACGATGAACGATTAACTATGTCCCAAGCTTCGTCATCGAATCCTGGAGAACTCCACCCGCCCATCTCCTTAGTGGCATCGTAGACTTCCCCATCCTTCAAGTCACTTTTGCGTATTGGCCCATTTTGGGTCGCTCTCCACGTTTCGTCGGTAGTGATTTGCTCTGTCGATCCGTCTTGGTATTCAATATCCAATATGACCAGGAGGCTCGTTTTTTCTCCATAGACATACCGCTTCTGCATGATGCCATGTTTACCCCTATACCAGCCGTCACCCAGTATTACACCAAGGGTGTTGTTTCCTTGCGTAAGGTTGGATGTGACATTGAAGGTTTGATACTGGAGCCTTTTGTCGTAGCTGGTAAATCCCGGCATAAATGGTTGATCATCGATCGACTCACCATTGAGGAACCAGCGATAAAGACCCAGGGCCGTGATATGGAGTACGACCGATTTTACCTGCCCGGCGACAAAGAATTCCTTTCTAAGATAAGAGGCTGGTTGATGTTTTTTTCTATTGATGGTTTTTTCCGGTTCGATAAATAACTCATTCCAGTTCATTGTGTACCTATGGGTTGTGGAATTTTTTGAGAAACCGTCGCTTAAACTTACCACATTCCAGCGGCCGTTAACGATAGTATCAAGACGAATGGGGTCAACTAACGCGGATTTTCGGCAATGAAATGATTGACCATCTCAGCGATTTCCGCCCCTTTATCATCCTGAAGAAAGTGGCTCGCATCTGGGAAACGATAGTGCGGCTGACTCTCAGCACCCTTGACTGAGTCGTTCATTTGATACTGGGGGTCGTTTTCACCACCTAGTCCCGGTTCGTTACCGCCAAAAATCGTCAAGAATGGTCTTTCGTATGTTGCCAAAGCCTCAATGGCAGGCTCCGTTACACCGACAAGTTCGTTCAGCAGGCTTGGAAATGAGCGCGGCCCCGCCATCGTAATTCGTGATGGAAATGGTGCATCATAGGCAGCTTCTTCCTCTGGTGTTAGCTGATCAAATGTGAGTGCCTCTAGCATTCTAGAAGCGCGGAAATCTTCGTAATGCATTGCATAGGCGATCCATTGACCGAAATCAGCTTCCGCATCAACATCTGCTACCGGTAGCTGTGAATTGCCGTCCTCGTCGTAAAATGCTGGCTGTTGGGCCGGCATCATGTTGAGGGTACGGTGGAAGTCAGCAATGCTGTCCTCTAGATCGTCTGGCATTTCGGACACCTTCTCAACGATAGGCAGCCCGCCGTTTCCGACAATGATCCTATCGAATCGATCGAGGTCATTTGCTGCGAGATACAACCCAATCACACTGCCCCAGTCTTGAGCAAACAGGGTGATATTTTCTAGCTCCAGATTCTGGATAAACATATCTAAGCGGTCGACATGATTCTGGAAGCTGTGGTATTCCACGTCGATTGGCTTATCTGAGCGACCCATGCCGAGGTGATCCATAGCGATGACGCGATGCCCCTCTTCCGCAAGGACGGGAATCATGTAGCGATACAAATACGACCAAGAAGGTTGACCATGTAAGAGTAGGATGGGGTCAGCATCGGCCGGCCCTACATCTACATAAGCCTGACGCAAACCATCAATCTCCACATATTTTGGTTCGTAAGACCAATCAGGCAGATCCTCAAAACACGCATCGGGCGTGCGGATGTATTCAACACCGTTTTCAGTTGTGAGAATATTCAACTCTACAAGACAGTCTGCGGAAGGTTCTGTAGGGTTGTAACCTCTGCTGCAACCAACCAACAAAAACGCGCTAACACATATAAGTAGAAGCACACGTAGCATAGTGAAATTTCGATTCATAGTTTACTCTCCATTTTTGCCTAGCAATTGCTAGGTGATTTGTGATTGTAAATCTAGCAGACACTAGGTAAAATGTCAATTATGAATAACGACCAAGAACTAACTACGCGTGAGCGTATCCTTGCGGTTGCCGCGCGTCTCTTTGCAGAACGTGGCTATGCCGGAACATCGGTGCGCGATATTGCGGCCGAACTTGGTATTGCCAACCCCTCGATTTACTACCATTTCAAATCGAAAGGCGATCTACTTGTTGAGTTGCTGACAGAACCACTGAAGCGGGTTGAAGTCGCAGCTCTCGAAGCCGAGCAGCTTTCTGGGGAGGCGCGGGCGCGTAAGATTATTGGAGGGCTGTTAGAGTCACTAGAAGTGCATGGTGGGATTGTGATGACCGTCGCGCATGATAACCAGAACATACCGAGCCCTCATCGCCAAATCGCACTGGAGATGCGTCCGTATCTGATCGACTTGCTGAAAGAGGTGACGGCTGAGGACAATCGGGAGTTACGTATCACGATGGCGATTGGTGCGGTTGAGGGCATTGTTACTGATTTGACGGCGGTATCTGCGGAGAGCGGTCGTTTTGTGCAGCATCTCCGTAATCAACGGGAAGTTATTATCGATATTGTGCTGGGGATTCTGCGATGACTGGAGCGTATGAAACTTAGCTCTGGAATCGGATACCAGCTTTCCCTTCATAGAAATGCAGCCGGAGATCGCCTGCTTGAGATTTCGTCGTGAGATCAGTTGAACGCTGGTAGAAAAATGCTGCGCCTTTTTTCTTGAACATACGCCTATGGGTGTTATTATTCAATAGATGAGGGTCATTGCCCAACTGCGCAAACGTGCTGTGGGTTTGTGTCAGCCGTGCTACCAGAAGAGTCACACACTTCACGTGTGGGTCGTGTAGCGTTGTTCCTCACACCACTCTGCCTGCTGCCATTACCTGTGCGCCCAACCAGCGGGCTGGAAAGCATAGGCCGCTGGTTGAGGAATAAGTTGTCTTAAGACGGCAGTATAAACTCAATCGAACGCTGGCAGTGATTGACTAGAGTGCAACTAACAGAGAGTCATATGTGGCAATGAACCGACCTTTAGTATTTGGGGTTTTCAGCCCAACGGTATACATAAGGACGTTAAGCGCAAACCGATGAATGCATTACAGATTACGATACCAATCATTTCGCTGTTCCATCTTTGCCCAAACTTCTGATCATCGTGCATGTGATGTTCGTGCCAAAACCTCGCCAACACGTGCGATTTCTTCTTCGGTATTGTAGAAATGTGGTGCGATGCGGAATCCCTTTCCACGAACCACCGTAATAATATTAGCCTTGGTAAGTCGAGCGCATGTTCCCTCTGGGTCGTCCACTTCTACGATCAGGATGCCGGAACGGTGTTCTCGATCAGTAGTGGCAGAGAAGCGATAGCCACGTTCGCGAAGATCATTGATAGCTATATCGGTGAGATGCAAAATACGTTCACTCACGTGGTTTATGCCTACTTCTTGTAGCAGTGCAACACTCGCGTTGAAACCATACATACCGACAAAATTAGGTGATCCTAGAGCAAAGCGTTCGGCGGTGGGCAAGGGTGTGAAGTTGTAATCAAGGAAGTTCAGCCAGTCCATGGTGCTTGCGGCACCCACATATGGACCAGGAATGAGATCATCGAGCAACTCGTGTCGCACATACATAAACCCCGCCCCCATTGGCCCGAGCAGCCATTTTTGAGAGCCACACGATAGAAAGTCGATGTTGGCTGCCTGGACATCAAGAGGAAAAGCACCTAATGATTGAATCCCATCGACAGCAAAATAGATGTTACGATCACGGCACAGCTTCCCAACACTGACAATATCGTTGCGGAAGCCGGTGGCGAATTGAACGGTGCTCATTGCGATGACCCGTGTGCGATTGTCGATCCGTGACTCAAGGAGGTTGAGATCAACACCACCGTTGCGGGTTGGGACGAATTTTGTGAGCACTCCACGATGTGTCAGATTCATCCAGGGGTAGATGTTGGCGGGATAATCACCGTCAATGACCAATACATTATCACCTGTGCGGAGGGGCAAGCCAAGAGCAGCTGTATTGATTCCTGCCGCAGTGTTGGGCATCAGCACAATTTCGTCAACAGACCGAGCATTGATCAGTGTGGCAAAGCGTTCGCGTAATTCGTTCATTTTGTGGAATGCTGTGAGCCCAGTTTCGGTAAAAGAAATCGTGGTTGCCTCTTCTGCAAAGGCACGCATTGCCTCTGCGGCACGTGTGTTGAGTGCTGAGACTCCCGCATGATTGAAAAAAGCATATTTCTCAGCCATCGGAAACAGTTGACGATATGATGTTACGTCGGTCATGGGTAAACCCTCCTGCATAACCCCAATAAACTAGTACGAGATGCCAAGTGTGGCATGTATCATAGCATATTGCTGGGTTTGTGGGCACTCACTCTTTATTACATCAAAAAAGACCCACACAGCCTCTCAGGCCATGTGGGTCTAAACGAAACAGTTTTACAGAGCGTTTTACATCTTAGGGTGTAAAGGTGTATGGATTTCCAACACCAGACAACCAGGCTTGTCCATTCGCACCAATACGCAGGGTGTAGTAGCGTGGCTGTTGTACTCCAGATGCAAGACCACCGCCTACTGATGGAGGACCAAAGGTACCAAAGAAATTCCAATTAAGACGTGCAGGAATATCGAACACCGATGAGCCGTCTACGTCCCGATTGGACTTAAATCCACTAAGGCCTGCAAGATCATTACTGGACATACCTAATTCACAGGTGATATAGACGTTGGGTTGATTATTGTTGCCAGGGAAGTCAAATTTCTCTCCACAGGTCATGGATAGAATGTTATACCAATTACCACGACCAAAGGCATCCCAAAAGTAGTCATAGTTTTTGATGTAAGCACGTGCTTCAGGGCGTGATGCCCATTGGATGGTACTGCCATTGTAGCAATAGTTTAAGTTTGTGAACTGGATCGTAAATGCGTGTGTGTTGCGTAACCCAGCCGCATTTCCTGCAGTATCAATAAAATTGAATTCCGTGTTGACGGTCTTATTGTACTGACAAGTTTGGTTGATGTTGGCGTCCGTCTGGGTGTCAGAAGTGGTCAGTACACTTTCAGTCGTTGTGGCGGCGTTTGCGTGTGGAATAGTTGCAGAGGCACCTACTGTAAGAATACTAGTAATAATGAACAGGATCGCAAAACGTAGTTGTGCTGGTACTTTGAATTGAGTCATCAGATCGCTCCTTGAACTACATCAATGTGAAACAGCCGTCGTTACACGATAAACATCACAACTCAGTAATGTTTATTAACAGCACTTTAAATTATTTGTGATTATATTGTGTTATCGTAAAATTATCGTGAAATGATCGTGAAATAATGGGAAGAGGCACGAAAGGGACACCACGTTATGTGCCCCTGCGTCTACGGCGATGGCATAAAGAGCTGGATGGTGTTGAAGTTGCTTCAATATTTGATGATGATTATCTGATCATTTGATGGTTTGGTCTGCTGTGGGAGGTGTGCCTTGATGGTCTTGTGGATATTATTCATGAGAGGATGACTTCTTGTGTATACATGTCGCTGGGTCGTATAATGTAACATTCATCATCGCATATCGATAGTTGTATGGATAGGTACATCCCTTTGTTATAGAAAGGACCCACATGGTAAAAGCCACATGGGTCTAAACGAGACAGTTCTACAGAGCGTTTCACATTTTAGGGTGTAAAGAGAGATGGATTCCCAACACCAGACAGACCTGCGTATCCATTTGCATTGATACGTAGGGTGTAGAAGCGCGATTGGTCTCCCAACCGCTCAGAAGATACTCCTACTGACGGAGGCGAGAAGGTTGCCATAAGGTTCCAGTTGAGGCGAACTGGAATGTTAAAGTCAGATGATGCATCGATGGCACGCTCAGAATAAAATCCATTCAAATTGTACCAAGAATTGTTGGCCATACCTAATTCACAGGTGATATAGATGCTGGGTTGGTTCCCATTGCCAGGAAAATCGAATTTTTCCGCACAGGTCATTGATATGATATTGTACCAATTAGCTCCGCCAGGTATGGGAGATTCATTTTTTATATAGGCACGAGCCTCCGGTCGTGAAACCCACTCGATGGTTTGTCCATTGTAACAATAGTTCAAGTTTGTAAATTGGATAGTAAATGCGTGTGTGTTACTTAAACCAATGGGGCCAACTAGGTTTCCATAATAGAATTGTGTATTAACGGTTTTGTTATATTTGCAGGTTTGATTGATGGTTGTATTGGTTTGAACAGCAGAACTAGTTGGTGCACTATCATGGTTTGCAGCAGCGTTTGCATAGGGAACTGTTGCAGAGACACCTACCGTAAGAATGCTGGTCATAAGAACGAGAAACGTAAAACGTAGTCGTGTTGATACGTTGAATAGAGACATTAAGTCACTCCTTTAATGTATTTATATATAAATACATTAAAGGAGTGACTTAATGTCTCTATTCAACGTATCAACACGACTACGTTTTACGTTTCTCGTTCTTATGACCAGCATTCTTACGGTAGGTGTCTCTGCAACAGTTCCCTATGCAAACGCTGCTGCAAACCATGATAGTGCACCAACTAGTTCTGCTGTTCAAACCAATACAACCATCAATCAAACCTGCAAATATAACAAAACCGTTAATACACAATTCTATTATGGAAACCTAGTTGGCCCCATTGGTTTAAGTAACACACACGCATTTACTATCCAATTTACAAACTTGAACTATTGTTACAATGGACAAACCATCGAGTGGGTTTCACGACCGGAGGCTCGTGCCTATATAAAAAATGAATCTCCCATACCTGGCGGAGCTAATTGGTACAATATCATATCAATGACCTGTGCGGAAAAATTCGATTTTCCTGGCAATGGGAACCAACCCAGCATCTATATCACCTGTGAATTAGGTATGGCCAACAATTCTTGGTACAATTTGAATGGATTTTATTCTGAGCGTGCCATCGATGCATCATCTGACTTTAACATTCCAGTTCGCCTCAACTGGAACCTTATGGCAACCTTCTCGCCTCCGTCAGTAGGAGTATCTTCTGAGCGGTTGGGAGACCAATCGCGCTTCTACACCCTACGTATCAATGCAAATGGATACGCAGGTCTGTCTGGTGTTGGGAATCCATCTCTCTTTACACCCTAAAATGTGAAACGCTCTGTAGAACTGTCTCGTTTAGACCCATGTGGCTTTTACCATGTGGGTCCTTTCTATAACAAAGGGATGTACCTATCCATACAACTATCGATATGCGATGATGAATGTTACATTATACGACCCAGCGACATGTATACACAAGAAGTCATCCTCTCATGAATAATATCCACAAGACCATCAAGGCACACCTCCCACAGCAGACCAAACCATCAAATGATCAGATAATCATCATCAAATATTGAAGCAACTTCAACACCATCCAGCTCTTTATGCCATCGCCGTAGACGCAGGGGCACATAACGTGGTGTCCCTTTCGTGCCTCTTCCCATTATTTCACGATCATTTCACGATAATTTTACGATAACACAATATAATCACAAATAATTTAAAGTGCTGTTAATAAACATTACTGAGTTGTGATGTTTATCGTGTAACGACGGCTGTTTCACATTGATGTAGTTCAAGGAGCGATCTGATGACTCAATTCAAAGTACCAGCACAACTACGTTTTGCGATCCTGTTCATTATTACTAGTATTCTTACAGTAGGTGCCTCTGCAACTATTCCACACGCAAACGCCGCCACAACGACTGAAAGTGTACTGACCACTTCTGACACCCAGACGGACGCCAACATCAACCAAACTTGTCAGTACAATAAGACCGTCAACACGGAATTCAATTTTATTGATACTGCAGGAAATGCGGCTGGGTTACGCAACACACACGCATTTACGATCCAGTTCACAAACTTAAACTATTGCTACAATGGCAGTACCATCCAATGGGCATCACGCCCTGAAGCACGTGCTTACATCAAAAACTATGACTACTTTTGGGATGCCTTTGGTCGTGGTAATTGGTATAACATTCTATCCATGACCTGTGGAGAGAAATTTGACTTCCCTGGCAACAATAATCAACCCAACGTCTATATCACCTGTGAATTAGGTATGTCCAGTAATGATCTTGCAGGCCTTAGTGGATTTAAGTCCAATCGGGACGTAGACGGCTCATCGGTGTTCGATATTCCTGCACGTCTTAATTGGAATTTCTTTGGTACCTTTGGTCCTCCATCAGTAGGCGGTGGTCTTGCATCTGGAGTACAACAGCCACGCTACTACACCCTGCGTATTGGTGCGAATGGACAAGCCTGGTTGTCTGGTGTTGGAAATCCATACACCTTTACACCCTAAGATGTAAAACGCTCTGTAAAACTGTTTCGTTTAGACCCACATGGCCTGAGAGGCTGTGTGGGTCTTTTTTGATGTAATAAAGAGTGAGTGCCCACAAACCCAGCAATATGCTATGATACATGCCACACTTGGCATCTCGTACTAGTTTATTGGGGTTATGCAGGAGGGTTTACCCATGACCGACGTAACATCATATCGTCAACTGTTTCCGATGGCTGAGAAATATGCTTTTTTCAATCATGCGGGAGTCTCAGCACTCAACACACGTGCCGCAGAGGCAATGCGTGCCTTTGCAGAAGAGGCAACCACGATTTCTTTTACCGAAACTGGGCTCACAGCATTCCACAAAATGAACGAATTACGCGAACGCTTTGCCACACTGATCAATGCTCGGTCTGTTGACGAAATTGTGCTGATGCCCAACACTGCGGCAGGAATCAATACAGCTGCTCTTGGCTTGCCCCTCCGCACAGGTGATAATGTATTGGTCATTGACGGTGATTATCCCGCCAACATCTACCCCTGGATGAATCTGACACATCGTGGAGTGCTCACAAAATTCGTCCCAACCCGCAACGGTGGTGTTGATCTCAACCTCCTTGAGTCACGGATCGACAATCGCACACGGGTCATCGCAATGAGCACCGTTCAATTCGCCACCGGCTTCCGCAACGATATTGTCAGTGTTGGGAAGCTGTGCCGTGATCGTAACATCTATTTTGCTGTCGATGGGATTCAATCATTAGGTGCTTTTCCTCTTGATGTCCAGGCAGCCAACATCGACTTTCTATCGTGTGGCTCTCAAAAATGGCTGCTCGGGCCAATGGGGGCGGGGTTTATGTATGTGCGACACGAGTTGCTCGATGATCTCATTCCTGGTCCATATGTGGGTGCCGCAAGCACCATGGACTGGCTGAACTTCCTTGATTACAACTTCACACCCTTGCCCACCGCCGAACGCTTTGCTCTAGGATCACCTAATTTTGTCGGTATGTATGGTTTCAACGCGAGTGTTGCACTGCTACAAGAAGTAGGCATAAACCACGTGAGTGAACGTATTTTGCATCTCACCGATATAGCTATCAATGATCTTCGCGAACGTGGCTATCGCTTCTCTGCCACTACTGATCGAGAACACCGTTCCGGCATCCTGATCGTAGAAGTGGACGACCCAGAGGGAACATGCGCTCGACTTACCAAGGCTAATATTATTACGGTGGTTCGTGGAAAGGGATTCCGCATCGCACCACATTTCTACAATACCGAAGAAGAAATCGCACGTGTTGGCGAGGTTTTGGCACGAACATCACATGCACGATGATCAGAAGTTTGGGCAAAGATGGAACAGCGAAATGATTGGTATCGTAATCTGTAATGCATTCATCGGTTTGCGCTTAACGTCCTTATGTATACCGTTGGGCTGAAAACCCCAAATACTAAAGGTCGGTTCATTGCCACATATGACTCTCTGTTAGTTGCACTCTAGTCAATCACTGCCAGCGTTCGATTGAGTTTATACTGCCGTCTTAAGACAACTTATTCCTCAACCAGCGGCCTATGCTTTCCAGCCCGCTGGTTGGGCGCACAGGTAATGGCAGCAGGCAGAGTGGTGTGAGGAACAACGCTACACGACCCACACGTGAAGTGTGTGACTCTTCTGGTAGCACGGCTGACACAAACCCACAGCACGTTTGCGCAGTTGGGCAATGACCCTCATCTATTGAATAATAACACCCATAGGCGTATGTTCAAGAAAAAAGGCGCAGCATTTTTCTACCAGCGTTCAACTGATCTCACGACGAAATCTCAAGCAGGCGATCTCCGGCTGCATTTCTATGAAGGGAAAGCTGGTATCCGATTCCAGAGCTAAGTTTCATACGCTCCAGTCATCGCAGAATCCCCAGCACAATATCGATAATAACTTCCCGTTGATTACGGAGATGCTGCACAAAACGACCGCTCTCCGCAGATACCGCCGTCAAATCAGTAACAATGCCCTCAACCGCACCAATCGCCATCGTGATACGTAACTCCCGATTGTCCTCAGCCGTCACCTCTTTCAGCAAGTCGATCAGATACGGACGCATCTCCAGTGCGATTTGGCGATGAGGGCTCGGTATGTTCTGGTTATCATGCGCGACGGTCATCACAATCCCACCATGCACTTCTAGTGACTCTAACAGCCCTCCAATAATCTTACGCGCCCGCGCCTCCCCAGAAAGCTGCTCGGCTTCGAGAGCTGCGACTTCAACCCGCTTCAGTGGTTCTGTCAGCAACTCAACAAGTAGATCGCCTTTCGATTTGAAATGGTAGTAAATCGAGGGGTTGGCAATACCAAGTTCGGCCGCAATATCGCGCACCGATGTTCCGGCATAGCCACGTTCTGCAAAGAGACGCGCGGCAACCGCAAGGATACGCTCACGCGTAGTTAGTTCTTGGTCGTTATTCATAATTGACATTTTACCTAGTGTCTGCTAGATTTACAATCACAAATCACCTAGCAATTGCTAGGCAAAAATGGAGAGTAAACTATGAATCGAAATTTCACTATGCTACGTGTGCTTCTACTTATATGTGTTAGCGCGTTTTTGTTGGTTGGTTGCAGCAGAGGTTACAACCCTACAGAACCTTCCGCAGACTGTCTTGTAGAGTTGAATATTCTCACAACTGAAAACGGTGTTGAATACATCCGCACGCCCGATGCGTGTTTTGAGGATCTGCCTGATTGGTCTTACGAACCAAAATATGTGGAGATTGATGGTTTGCGTCAGGCTTATGTAGATGTAGGGCCGGCCGATGCTGACCCCATCCTACTCTTACATGGTCAACCTTCTTGGTCGTATTTGTATCGCTACATGATTCCCGTCCTTGCGGAAGAGGGGCATCGCGTCATCGCTATGGATCACCTCGGCATGGGTCGCTCAGATAAGCCAATCGACGTGGAATACCACAGCTTCCAGAATCATGTCGACCGCTTAGATATGTTTATCCAGAATCTGGAGCTAGAAAATATCACCCTGTTTGCTCAAGACTGGGGCAGTGTGATTGGGTTGTATCTCGCAGCAAATGACCTCGATCGATTCGATAGGATCATTGTCGGAAACGGCGGGCTGCCTATCGTTGAGAAGGTGTCCGAAATGCCAGACGATCTAGAGGACAGCATTGCTGACTTCCACCGTACCCTCAACATGATGCCGGCCCAACAGCCAGCATTTTACGACGAGGACGGCAATTCACAGCTACCGGTAGCAGATGTTGATGCGGAAGCTGATTTCGGTCAATGGATCGCCTATGCAATGCATTACGAAGATTTCCGCGCTTCTAGAATGCTAGAGGCACTCACATTTGATCAGCTAACACCAGAGGAAGAAGCTGCCTATGATGCACCATTTCCATCACGAATTACGATGGCGGGGCCGCGCTCATTTCCAAGCCTGCTGAACGAACTTGTCGGTGTAACGGAGCCTGCCATTGAGGCTTTGGCAACATACGAAAGACCATTCTTGACGATTTTTGGCGGTAACGAACCGGGACTAGGTGGTGAAAACGACCCCCAGTATCAAATGAACGACTCAGTCAAGGGTGCTGAGAGTCAGCCGCACTATCGTTTCCCAGATGCGAGCCACTTTCTTCAGGATGATAAAGGGGCGGAAATCGCTGAGATGGTCAATCATTTCATTGCCGAAAATCCGCGTTAGTTGACCCCATTCGTCTTGATACTATCGTTAACGGCCGCTGGAATGTGGTAAGTTTAAGCGACGGTTTCTCAAAAAATTCCACAACCCATAGGTACACAATGAACTGGAATGAGTTATTTATCGAACCGGAAAAAACCATCAATAGAAAAAAACATCAACCAGCCTCTTATCTTAGAAAGGAATTCTTTGTCGCCGGGCAGGTAAAATCGGTCGTACTCCATATCACGGCCCTGGGTCTTTATCGCTGGTTCCTCAATGGTGAGTCGATCGATGATCAACCATTTATGCCGGGATTTACCAGCTACGACAAAAGGCTCCAGTATCAAACCTTCAATGTCACATCCAACCTTACGCAAGGAAACAACACCCTTGGTGTAATACTGGGTGACGGCTGGTATAGGGGTAAACATGGCATCATGCAGAAGCGGTATGTCTATGGAGAAAAAACGAGCCTCCTGGTCATATTGGATATTGAATACCAAGACGGATCGACAGAGCAAATCACTACCGACGAAACGTGGAGAGCGACCCAAAATGGGCCAATACGCAAAAGTGACTTGAAGGATGGGGAAGTCTACGATGCCACTAAGGAGATGGGCGGGTGGAGTTCTCCAGGATTCGATGACGAAGCTTGGGACATAGTTAATCGTTCATCGTACCAGGGCCAACTGATTCCTTACGAGGGAGAAAGGATTCTAGAACATGAAACCTTCCAACCAAGGGTATTGAAGACGCAAGATGGTTCAACTGTTCTGGACTTCGGGCAAAACATTTGTGGTTATGTACAATTTAGCGTAACTGGCCCTACAGGGCACACCGTCAAGCTAAGTCATGGGGAAACCCTTGATGCCGAAGGGGATTTCTCTGTCAAACATTTGCGCCAAAAAGGCGAGTTCCAACAGATTCGCTATACCTTAAAAGAAGGCGAACAAACCTACAAACCGTTCTTTACTATGCACGGATTTCAATTGGTCAAAGTCGAAAACTGGCCGGGAGACGTACGACCTGAAGATTTCACAGCAATAGCGGTCTATTCCGATCTGAAGGAGACCGGCTTTTTCGAGTGTTCCAACGCACTTGTGAACAAACTGGTGAGCAATTCCAGATGGAGCCAGAAAAGCAATTTTCTGGATGTCCCTACAGATAACCCAACACGTGAAAGAACACCCTGGACAGGCGATCTGGGTGTCTTCTGCATGACAGCCTGTTATTTGATGGACAGCAACACATTTCTCTCAAAGTGGCTGAATGATCTAACCGTCACCCAACGCGACGATGGATTGATCATGGGGCACATACCTTCAACTGGCCATGATAATGAGTTGTTCCAGGGAAGTACGGCCTGGTCGGATGTCGGTATTATCGTTCCATGGGCGATGTATCAGATGTACGGTGATGCATCGATCTTGAGTCGCCAATACGAGGGGATGGCAAAGTGGATCGGGTACCAGCAGGAAAGGGCTAAAAAAACTCACTTGTTCAACAAGTTCAAGAGAAATCCCTATCGATCATATACCATCGACACCGGTTTTCATTTTGGCGACTGGAATGAACCAGGAACTAGCATGGGAGCCCAGTTGAACAGGAATCTGATCAAATCGGACGAGGAAGTTGCCACCGCCTATTACGCCTATTGCACGGGCATCCTTGCCAAGATTGCAGCCATTCTGGGAAAAAACGAGGAAGCGGAGCAGTATGAGGCATTGGCAAACAGGATTAAAGAGGCCTACCGCCATAACTACACCGACAACGGTATTGTTGTCGCCAAACGGCACGGTAAGTATGTGCGTCCTGTTGCTTTCGATCTGTTGAGCGAGGAGGAGAAACAGGAGAATATGAAAATACTGAACAGCAAAGTGATTGCCAACAACTACAAAATCGGTACCGGTTTCTTGTCGACCCCGTTCCTACTTCCGATGCTCACTGATTACGGTTTTGTCGATACGGCCTATAGAATTCTTGAGAATACCGAACGACCAGGTTGGCTCTATTCCATTGTGAATGGTGCCACCAGCATCTGGGAAAGTTGGGATGGGAAAGATGAAAAAGGGATAGTGCGGGATTCGTGGAACCAATACGCCTATGGTGCTGTAACCGGGTGGTTGTTCGGTTATAGTGCCGGGATTACAGCTCTTGAACCCGGTTTCAGCAAGATCCGAATTAGGCCAAAACCCGGTGGAAGCCTTGACTATGTCAAATGCAGCTTTGACAGTGCAGCTGGGGAAATCAAAAGCGAATGGACCATCCAAAACGACGAGTTCAAACTCAAGGTAAAGACCCCCACCGAAACGGAGGTGGAACTGCCCGATGGATCGATGAGTCTGGTAAAGGAAGGGAGTCATTCCTTTCGTTGCTCAATTTGAGTACAAAAATGACATATCTCGCAATGGGCGATCAGGCCAAATCGACCTGACCTGTTATCGATGTCTATCCCGATTATCGAACGAGGTTCCGTAAGATCAATCACAGGGCGTCAAGAGCAACCAACAAAATCAGGAAGAAGACATGAGTAGCCCAAGCAAGGACAAAGCCATTATTGCGATGATAATTGCTTTATCGGCTATTGCCCCCGTCATTCTCATACCGCTTGTAGGTGGTGGTGCCTATATCGGCATCCAAGCGTTAAGGGGCATCCCCATCGAACAGAGCATGGAGCAGTTCAGATCATTCATGACCATCGCGGAAGCCAATGCCATGACTATGACCTACGTTATGATGGGGCTGTTTCTTCTTCAAAAGTACAAGACAGCCGTAGCCGAAGCATGGAAAAAGGATGAGAGCAAAGCTCGCTTTGCTTTGAGGGGATTTGCCTTGGGATTTGCCGTTTTCTGTCTCAACACCTTTGTTATGTGGATTCTACTCGAAATAAGGGTCTTGGGAAGGGATACCTTGTTTATCAAAGACGATCATCCACTGGTTATCACAATCATCTATATGTGTATCTTTATCATCATGGCTCCGATTACTGAAGAACTCTTTTTCCGATATCTTGTGCAGAATTGGCTGAAAAAGTACAATCTTGTATTGGGACTATTAGTGCCAAGTATCCTGAATGCTCTTTTGCACCTTGAGAATAATTCGATCCTGTTAATTCCATTTACGTTGACGTTTTTCTGTTACGCCTTTGCTTATCATAGATCCGATAAGATTACCATACCTATAGCTGCCCATATGGTGACCAACACCCTATTGATCGGTACCAGTTTCTTGTTGGGCTAACAGCACTTGACCGAGTACTGGGTTCGTGGGTCTTTTTCGAAGAGGGGTTTCTGTAGATGGTATGTCAACAACAATGGAATATATAACAACGCTACGATCATCGGGTGCACTGTTTGTCTGAGTGTACTGGCATGGTGATGGTACAAGTGTAATCTTCGTGCAACCAGCTGGCTCTGCATGTCATCAGACGTGTGTTGATCGTATCACAACACAGTGATGCGTAATAGTAGAGTCAGCACATGTCGTGGAACAGTACCACTGTAGCATGGGTATGCATAGCTGATACAATCCAGTATTACGCGTGCCATCCGTCTGGATGAGCACATAATCCACTAAAGGATACATTGTTACCTCAATTTGAATACCACGGTTGTACAGAACGAGACCAGTAGTTATGAAAGCATAACCATTCGTTCACCAATGTTGATAGAACAAAATCCCATGGAAGCTATACTACATCCATACTAATTTTCAAGTGTACATTATTGGTCACGGCATGCTGCTTATCTCTGAGCAGCGTTGCCGATTGCTACTGTTGTACACAATGGGTTTGGTTGTCAGTATGGACAAACGTCTCCAAAAGTTTCAACATCGCCTTGAAAAGGTGCAGGCGCACCACAACTACCGCCAACTCACCCCCATCCTCAATAATACCGAGCCCTGGGTCACTATCAATGGTCAACGGCTGCTCAACCTAAGCTCGAACAACTATCTGGGGTTGGCTACCCACCCAGACGTACAACGTGCGACAGCCACTGCCATCACCCATGGATGCGGTGCCGGGGCATCACGCCTCATCACTGGCACCACACCACAGCATGAGCAGTTGGAGACACGTCTAGCCCATTTCAAAGGGATGGAACGAGCGCTCTTGTTCACCAGTGGCTATACCGCCAACCTTGGTGTTATCGCCACCATCGTAGGTGCTGGCGACCTGATATTCAGTGATGCACTCAACCACGCCAGCCTGATCGATGGGTGTCGTTTAAGTCGGGCAACATGCCATGTCTATCCCCATTGCGATGTAGTAGCCCTTGAACAACTGCTGGCCCAGGCCGCACACACGCATCAGCACCAACAGCGGTTGGTCGTCACCGATACAGTGTTTAGCATGGATGGCGATCTGGCACCGCTTACCAACATTGCACGTCTCTGCCAACAGTACGATGCACTGCTTTTTGTTGATGAGGCCCATGCTACTGGCTGCATTGGCCCTGGTGGACGTGGGTTGGTAGCTGAACTGGGGCTTGAAGATCAGGTAACGCTGACAATGAGCACCTTGAGTAAGGCACTGGGCAATATGGGGGCTTTTGTCGCTGGACCAGCCATCCTGATCGAATACCTGATTAACTTTGCCCGCAGTTTTATTTTCACTACAGCGCTACCACCGACTATCGCGGCTGCCTCGCTCGCGGCGCTCAACACACTTGAACATGCGCCTCATCTGGTGCAACAGGTGCAACAACACGCAGCATTCCTTCGCTCTGGTCTTCAGGAATTAGGCTTCAACACACTTACCTCCGAAACCCATATCGTGCCCATTCTGGTTGGTGACTCAGCGACAACGCTGGAGATGGCCGCCGCATTGCGCGAAGAAGGGCTCTGTGTCGTCGCGATTCGCCCTCCAACCGTCCCGCCTGAAACCGCACGGCTACGCGCATGTGTCATGGCCTCGCACACAGAGGATGATCTTACGTATGCGTTGGCAGCCTTTGAGCGAGTCGGGCAGCGCTTTGGTCTCATTTAAGTGGGATATCGACACCGTTCGTCGGTTCCCTGTGAGGACATTATGAACGTTGAAAAGCAAATCGACAGGACACACACGCTCGCAGACGATGATAAACAATATCTCTGGCATCCATTCACCCAACAACAGGCGTGGGAGGAAGAAGCACCGGTCATTATCGAACGCGCTGAGGGAAGCCACCTCTTCGATGTGGAAGGGAACCGCTATCTCGATGGCGTCTCATCGCTCTGGGTGAATGTCCATGGTCATTGTCGACCAGAGATCAACCATGCCATCGTAGAGCAACTCAATCGTGTCGCCCATTCAACATTTCTAGGCTTATCCCACCCACCTGGCATCACTCTTGCTCGTCGTCTTGCAGAACTGGCACCTGGGCAACTCAGCCGCGTCTTTTATTCCGACACTGGCGCCGCCGCCGTCGAGATTGCGCTCAAGATGGCCTATCAATACTGGCATCAATGTGCCACACCACAGCCTAATCGCACAACCTTTCTCTCATTGCGAAATGGCTATCACGGCGATACCGTCGGCGCCATGAGTGTTGGGGGTATCGACCTGTTCTTTCAGGTCTATCAACATCTGTTTTTTCCAACCTACAAAGCCAACTACGATCTTGATGAAATTGAGCACCTCGTAGTCACACACAAAGACTCGCTGGTTGGCGTCGTGATGGAGCCACTCGTTCAGGGTGCAGCAGGTATGCAAGTCTACCCCGCTGGCTTTACCCGATCTGTCTGGGAGATTGCGAAGCGCCACGATCTGCTCTTTATCGTCGATGAGGTGGCGACAGGTTTTGGGCGAACCGGCAAGCTGTTTGCCTGTGAGCACGAAGGCGTAGAGCCAGATCTGATGGCGCTGGGCAAAGGCATTAGTGGCGGCTATCTTCCGCTGGCGGCCACGCTGGCAACCGAGAAAATCTACCAGGCATTTCTGGGTCGTGCCGACGAGTTTCGTACTTTCTACCACGGGCACACGTACACCGGCAACCCGGTCGTCTGTGCAGCCGCCCTGGCCAGCTTGGATCTATTTGAGCAGGAGCAAACATTGCATCATCTTCAACCAAAAATAGCACAACTTCAGGATGGGCTACAACGCTTCTGGGAAATCCCTATCGTCGGAGATATTCGCCAGTGTGGTTTTATGGTTGGGATCGAATTAATGAAGAATCGCGACACACAAACGGCCTTCGAGATTGAGCAGAAAGTCGCCATACGTGTGATTAAAGCAGCACGTCAGCGAGGTGTCATTGTGCGACCGCTGGGTGATGCCGTCATTCTCATGCCACCACTGTCTATCACTCAATCAGAGCTTACTATGCTGCTTGATGTGGTCTATGACTCGATAGCAGCTATTGCAGAGGAACTCGGCACAGCAGAGGGGAGGAAACTATGAGCAAAGGGTTATTCATCACCGGAACCGACACCGAAGTTGGCAAGACTATTGTCACAGCACTGCTGGCAGTAGCGCTGGCCGAGCGTGGACTGCGCGTGGGAGTTATGAAGCCAGCCGAGAGCGGGTGCCCACTCGAAAATGGACGGTTGGCCCCACAGGATGCACAGTTCCTCAAGCAAGTCTCTGGATGTACCACACCACTAGAGGTTATCAACCCCTACACCTTTGCACCGCCTCTGACTCCCGCACTGGCCGCCGAACAAGCAGGTGTCACGATTGATCTTGAACACATCCGCACCTGTTATGAACAATTAGTTGAACAGCATGATGTGGTCCTGGTGGAGGGTGCAGGCGGACTGTTAGCGCCTTTGACGGCGACACACTCGATGCGGGATCTCGCTGTCATGTTGGACCTCCCTGTGCTGGTGGTTGCAGCCAATGTGCTTGGTGTCATCAACCACACGGCGCTCACTGTCACCGTAGCGCAACAGGTGACCTCAGTGGTAGGTATCGTACTCAATACACCCCAAACTCGCGATGATTTGGCAGTAGAGAGCAATGCCGAGTCGTTACGCCGTTGGGGCGGTGCACCGCTGCTAGGCAATGTAGCACACCTGACAACCTTTGAACCATCAACACTCAAAACTCATAGCACGTCTATCGACACCACCACACTGCTGGAAACACTCAGATTCGACATGGGGCAGATCGCCTCATCTGTACCAACAAGGAGCTAAGATGTCCTTTCATACATTAGCTGACCAATCAATTGCTGACATAACACTATCATATGATGCATGCCTTGACGTACTTCAATGCCCGGACGAGCATATCCTTGAGCTTCTGGATGCGGCATATCGGGTACGACGCCATTTCTGTGGCAATCGTGTCCATCTCCACATGCTCATCAACGCCAAGAGTGGGCTCTGTCCCGAGGATTGCCACTACTGCTCCCAATCAAAAATCTCGACTGCCGAGATCGAACGTTACCCGCTGGTAGGTACGGAGCAATTGCTAGAGGGCGCCCGTAAAGCCAAAGAGGCACAGAGTCGTCGTTACTGCATTGCGCTGAGCACCCGTGGCGCAACCGATCACGAAATTGCCAAGCTGTCAGCAGCAGTGCGCGAGATTAGAGCGAACGTTGATATCAATATCTGTTGCAGCGTCGGGCTTATCTCCGAGGCACAGGCGCAGGAACTCTACGATGCAGGAGTAGAGCAGATCAATCATAATCTGAATACGAGTGAGCGCTACTATGCTTCCATCTGCACCACACACACCTACCAGGATCGCCTCAACACCTTGCAGGCTGCGCGACGTGTCGGTTTGACCTTGTGTACGGGAGCTATCTTTGGGCAAGGCGAAACCCAGGAAGATATCATTGATGTGGGGCTTGCGCTACGCGAACTCAACCCACAATCGATTCCCGTTAATTTCTTGATCGCTATGGAAGGAACACCACTAGCAGGGATCAATTATTTGAAACCGTATGATTGTCTGCGGATTCTGTGCCTGATGCGCTTACTCAACCCACGCCAGGAGATTCGCGTGTCTGCTGGTCGGGAAGCACATATTCGCTCGCTCCAGCCATTAGCACTCTTTCCCGCGAACTCAGTATTTGTCTCAGGATACCTGACCAGCGGTGGGCAGGACTATGAAGAAACACGCACAATGATTACCGATATGGGCTTTGAGATCGAAGAAGCACCACATACAGACGCAGCACCAGATACGCAAGACAATAGTCGTATGTTAAAAACGACTTTCACAACTAGCATTTGACGCTCATTTTTAATATATGCTATATTGTGTATTCATAGTCATACATTTCAAGACTTTATTGTGTTCATGTGTATTTATTCAATCTCCCAAACCGTACATGTCCACGACGGTAATTCCTTTACACTATGGAAGGGGATGATATGTCAAAACAGATACGTTTGATCATTGCCGACGACGAGTCGCTCATCCGCATGAACTTAAAAGAGACGTTGACAGGTCTTGGATATATCGTGATTGGCGAAGCAGGAGATGGTGCGTCTGTCATTCATCAGGCTCGTCTTTTGCGGCCAGATCTGGTCATTATGGATATTAAGATGCCTAAACTAGATGGCATTCAGGCGGCGAAGATATTGACAGAGGAGAACATTGCACCAGTTCTCTTGCTCACTGCTTACGCCGACCAGGAATTGGTAGAGCGTGCTACAGAAGTGGGTGTCGCAAACTACCTAGTCAAACCTGTGCGCGACTCAGATCTTGTGCCAGCGATCAAAATCGCGTTGAGTCGGTTTGCTGAATTTCAGGACATGACTAATGAGATCAAAGATCTGAAAGAGGCGATTGAAACTCGTAAGATTGTTGAACGCGCCAAAGGGCTGCTCATGGATACCCAGGGGTTGAAAGAACGAGAAGCGTATCGGAAGATGCAGCAAACCGCAATGAATACTCGGAAATCGCTGCAAGAAGTGGCGCAGGCCATCTTACTTGCGGCACAGATTGATCAAAAACTGGAATCCTGACACACGGATCGGCAGGTTGGCCTGTAGACTAACTGACAAGGTAGACCTGCCGACAACCTATTCTCCTGATTCAAGCACATGTTCAGCGATAATCAAACGGCGTGAACCTGTATCGCTCCGCAGCACCAACGATTGCGTCTGTGCATGATCACCACGATAACGCACCCCCTCCAACAGTGGGCCATCGGTAATACCCGTGGCCGAGAAAAACACCCGATTACTGGAAATCAACTGATCACACGTCAGAATTTGGCGCGTATCGAGGCCGGCTTCTTTGACTGCGAGTCGTTCCACAGCACTCTGAGGTGCCAAACGGCCAAGCATTGCTCCACCAAGCGCTTTCACGCCACACGCGGCAACCATACCTTCAGGAACGCCACCAATACCCATAAGAATATCGACCTTGCTATCGGGTGAGGCTGCCATAAGCGCACCAGCAGTATCGCCATCAGAACGCAGCATGACCCGTGCACCAGCCAGCCGGATCTCTTCGATGAGTTCCGCATGGCGTGGACGGTCTAGCACAAATACAATGAGGTCGCGTACTGTCTTCTGCTTGATCCGCGCAATCAAGGCCAGTGTCCAGGCAGCCGGAGCATCCATACACTCAGCGACGAGCGAGTCGCGTGCCTCACGTGCCACCACAATTTTTTCCATGTAAATAGCCGGTTTGGGAGACCACATGGTGCCACGTGGTGCCGCTGCCGCTATTGCCACTGCCCCAGGGCGGCCCTGAACTAATAAACTCCTCCCATCAATAGGATCAACAACGACATCCATCGCAGGTCCTTGACCAGTACCAACCTGCCGATTTGTTTCGAGCAAAGTGCGGGTGGCCAATTTCTCTTCCTCACCAATCACGATGCGACCATCGAACTCAAGCATATCAAGCGACTGAGCCATTGCTTGTGTTGCTGCCAGATCCGCCTCATCGCGCTTACCGACACCCATCCAGCGACCAGCAACACACGCGGCTGTTTCAGTCACCCGCACCAGATCAAACCCCCAATTGCGAAAGGAAGTGAGTTTGCTCATCATGTCCCTCCTGTGTCGCATTCGTCAACTGCGGCCAGCAAACCAGCCGACTCCCAGGCCAGCATGCCTCCCTGCAAAACCTTGATATTGGTATAACCCATGTCTCGTGCGATAGCAAATACCCGTGCGCTGCGCCGGCCACCACGGCACACCAACACAACAGAACGGCTACGTGGCATTTGTTGGATGTTTGTGATGACCTTCGTAAATGGTATAAGGCGTGCCTGTGGGACATGTCCCTGGCGAAACTCACGTGGTTCACGGACATCAATTACAAGCGGGGCATTATCTTCACGTAACGAGTGCCACAGATTGGCTGGAGTTACCTCGTCAACATCATCTGCCAGTAATTCATCATAAAGAGGGATTTCAACCGGGTAATCTGGACGTGGTAGATTCTGGCACTCACGAAAGACCCGCACATTACTCTCGTAAATACAGATGGCTGGATCTAACACACGATAGAACAGATATTCAATAGCTGTATCCTCATCAAGAAAGTGATCATGTCCCAGGAAATCACAAAACTTTGTGGATTGCATGACATTCCACACTGGATCGCGAATACTGACTAGATATACATCTCCACCTTGATCACGATACATACGAATCACATTTTCGAGCATGCGAATACCACTGATGTCGCAGTGTTGAACGCTTTGCAACCGTAAGAGCAAGAATCGCTGGCTACTATTGCGTGCATGATGCCGACAGATCGTTTCCTCCACATGATTGACTGCGCCAAAATAGAGATCACCTAGAATATCGATGATGGCCAATTGCGGGCACTCTGGCTTCTGTGGTTGATGAGTCCAATGGCGAAACGCGTCATCGGGAACAACGGAATGCACGCGAGGCATGCTTGTTTTCATGATGTAGTAGGCCAGGGCCATAATGATACCAATCAGTACGGCGAACTGGAGTGGAAGGAGTAAGGTGGCGAACAACGTGACCACCATAATCACAGCATCCCCACGCGCCCCGTGCCAGATACGTACCATCGCTTTGCGATCAACCATGCTGATTGCGATAACAATGAGCACTGCCGCCAGGGCTGCCCGTGGAACGTACGCCGTCAGAGGAGCCAGAAAAAGCATTCCAATCAATACAATAAGACCAGAGAATACCGCAGCCATGGGTGTTCTGGCACCTACCCGATAATTGAGCGCAGATCGATTGAATGACCCTGAACAGGGATAGCCAGAGAGCAATCCACTCGCAATGTTGGCCAAACCCTGACCGATAAATTCCTGATTGCTGTCAATACGCTGACCGCTCTGGGTAGCAATCGAGCGAGCAATGGCAGTCGCTTCCACCAAACCGATAGTGGCCAAAGCGAGTGCGCCTGTCGAAAGTTCACCAATCAATGTCAGATCTACCAACGAAATCTGGGCCAGAGCAGGCAGACCTCCCGGTAATGGGCCAAGAATAACGACTCCCTCACGCTCAAGCTGGAACATCCACACCATACCTGCCCCTAACCCCAGACCAAGCAAAGGGGCTGGTATCTTAGGAGCCAATCGTCGCGCTCCAATGATTGCGCCAATGGTGACAGCGCCAATTGCAAGACTGGGAAGGTGTATATCAGGAATATGCAAAGCCACTTGCTGTAATGTACTAAGTACCCCAGGACCAGCACCAGCCTCCAAACGTAACAGATGGTTAATCTGTCCAACACAAATAAGCACACCTGCCCCAGCAGTAAAACCAATCACGACCGAGTCAGAAACAAAATTGACCAACACCCCAAGGCGTGCTATCCCCATAATGAGGCGAAAGACGCCAACCATCACAGCCAACACCCCTGCCGCAGCAATGAAGGTAGGGGTGCCAGGTTCAGCTATCGGCAGCAGGGTTGAAAGAACGAGAATCGATGCCGTATTTGTCGGGCCACTATGTAGATGGTTGGAGGACCCCCACAGACCACCAATGATAGCGACAACCACCGCCGAGTACAGACCCATTTCAGGTGGCAAACCAGCCAGAAGTGCAAAGGCAATCGCCTGTGGAATAAGCACCACGCCAACAGTCAACCCAGCAACACTATCAGCACGTACATTATCGATGCGGTATGAACGTAAGAGATTGACAGGTCGCAAAAACACGGATGGAACTGTTTGAAGACTCGTCAACATCATTATGGTTCCTATACTACGAAGTAGACACTCGAGGATGAGAGGTCAACCCTGCATCATTCTACCACTAATGCCTTGTGTAACACAGTAGAAAGGCACAGCTATTCACATCAGATTACTATACAAAGAAGTACAATTTAATTCTCCAGTCAGTTTCATCCACATTGGATTGAGCATTGGTCAAAATAAGCCTTTTCTTTTATAATGTGATTCGTCCTTAGAGTAGTAGAGATATGTTCACCATTAGAATCGTTTCACCCACAACCCTTGACGGGATCAGGCTCCTGTTGTAGCAGCCACTATGGGTGGAGTTCGCTGGTTTACAGTTATTGAGTGTAGCCCATACCAAAGGTGGTGTGGATAAGGAGATTCATCATGTCAATGACGCATGTTGTCGCAGTCGCCATCCTAGTGACCTTGTTCGCCGTTACCACTATCCCTGGTCACGCCCAGCTTCCCACAAACACGCACACCAGCCCTGAAACCGAACGCCCTGCCGACGATCTCGACCCCGCCTTTGGCACCAATGGTCGTATCATTTCCAATCTCACCAACAGTACGGATGCTGCTGATGCCGTTGTGTTGCCCGATGATCGTATTCTCGTTCTGGGCACCCTCTTCTATCCAGAAGGATCAACAGATGGCGAGGGTAGCGACTTGATGTTGATGCGCTTTACTAGCGATGGGGTACCCGATCCTACCTTTGGCGAGAATGGCATTGCAACAGCAAATGTCGCACAGAATGATAAGGCAAGCAAGCTGATTATCCAACCCGATAATAAAATTATTGTTATGGGACAAAACTCAGTCGGGACAGTGGAATTGGCACGATTTAATCCTGATGGAAGCCTCGACACAACTTTTGGAAATGGTGGTAGTACGCAAACATGGTTTAATGCACATCTTTTCATCTCAGACTACATTGAAATCCAACCTGATAATAATATTCTGCTTATAGGTAACATATCTGATTTAGAACCTCAAACCGCACGTTATGGCTTCGCACGTTATGAGCCAGATGGGAACCTTGACATAAATTTCGGGAATAATGGACTTCTCATTCCAGATGCAAGCAATCTTGTTCAAGCGGTCACCATCCAGGCAGATGGAAAGATACTTATTGGAGGGGAAACCGCACGGTTTGACTCTCAAGACCCAGATATAACAGTAACACGATATAATCCAGATGGTACCAAAGATACAGAGTTCGGAGACGATGGCATTATTACAATGCTAGCGAATAAAACACTCCAACATCTTCTTTTTCAGGAGAATAATGATCTTCTTGCGGCAATGAGTGTATTGCCAGATGGTGGTTCAATCGATACTGACCGTGACATCGCTTTAACCAAATATCGTGCTGATGGCTCAGTTGACCCGGATTTCCGTAGCAACGAAGAATCAAGTATCGGTACTGCGAAAATTGACCAGACACTCACTATAACCGTATCATCGACAGGTCAAACTATTCTCGCAGGCACCGCTAGTGAGCTTAATAGTGAGTTCGATATCTTTCTCGTGCGGTACGCCCCGGATGGCAGCATCGAAGGGGCTATCACCACTGATTTAGGTAGGGAAGAATTTCCTCGCCAGGTGCTTGTCCAGTCCGATGGCAAATTCGTCGTCGTTGGCACTACACAAGACGTTGCAGTGCGTGCTGCAGGTGAATCAGATTTCTTTCTACTGCGGTATCTCAATTCACCCTTCAATCAGGTCTATCTCCCTTTGACAAGTCGCTAACACCATACAGTTCGCCGGGCGACCTAATTGGAGTTGCCCAGTGTACTCTCTGCCACTACATCTGCTATAATGAACAACCTATAAGCTCACTGATCCATACAAACAACTATGACTGCTCAGGAAATTATCGGACTGATCGTATCCTATGCATATGCGACAGGATTACTCGTTATTGCCGAAGTGTTGCGACGAAAGATAGGGGTATCTGCTGAAATCACACGCAAGTTTGTCCATATTGGTGCTGGCATGTGGGTCTTCGGTATTCTGCTACTCTTCGACCGCTGGCAAATCGGCATCATTCCCTTTGCCACATTTATTATCGTCAACTTTGTTATCTACCGCTATCGCCTTGCTGCATCGCTCCACGACAACCGTAATTCGCCAGGAACCGTCTACTTCGCGGCGGTTATCACTCTATTGTTTGGGCTGTTGTGGCGACCACAGGACAGCGTTGACTTCGTTCCTATCGCTGTCGCCGGGGTGATGGCACTCACCTGGGGAGATGCACTCGCAGCGCTGGTGGGGCGTCGTTTTGGCCAGCATATCTATCGCATTGGCCAAAGCACCCGATCAGTGGAAGGCTCACTCACACTTTTTATTGTGGCTTGTATAACCATCTGGGGAGCCCTTCAATTCCTTCCTGATTCCTCACTCGCCCCAGCAGCCGAACCACTCAGCGCAACACAAATAGTGTTGGCAACCTTTCTGGGCGCCCTGGCAGCTACCATCGCTGAGGCTGTCTCACCCCATGGTACCGACAACCTGAGTGTGCCTCTCGCAACAGCAGGAACGATCTGGCTTATCAGTGTTGTGGCTTAGGACTATTGTGCTCGACGCAAATCTTTGATATTGAGCTGGAGCCGACGATTGCCATTCCACTCATTCGCCTCAAGCACGTAGGCAATATCGATCCACGGATGCTGCTGAAAATAGTGTGCAAGATGTCCCAAACGAAAAGCGATTGCATCATACGACGGGCCACCCTCTCCATTGGTGATCCGTAGTTTCAGGTGCTGCTCCTGAAAGCCCTTCGCCTGTGCACTCGCCACATACACACGCCGACTCATCAAAATTGGTTGGGCATTGGCCTGACCAAAAGGCTCTAACAGCTGCAGCTGATCTAGCAGATCCCAGGTTAAAATTTCAAGTGGTGTTTCGGAATCAACATCAAGTGTCGCCAACAAAAGCTCGTCTGAAAGGTGTGTCTCGGCATAATCGAGGAGGTATGATTCTAATTCAGGCAACCGATCAGTTGCAATCGTGAAGCCAGCTGCAGCTGAATGCCCCCCATAACGCACAAACATCTCACCACACGATGTCAGCGCTTCTATCATGTTAAAGCCAGGAACAGATCGCGCCGATCCACGTGATGTCTCAGTACCACGCTCAATCAAAAGGACTGGTCGGGCAAATTCGTCAACAAGCTTTGACGCTACCAGACCGACAATCCCTGCCTGATACTGCTCATCATCAAGGACGATGATGCGGTTCTTGTTTTTCTCAAGTTCTTGTATTTTGGTATGGGCATGTTCTTGGATTTCCCGTGTCATGCCCTGGCGCTGCCGATTGGCCTCGCTCAAGCGTTTCGCCAGAGTACGTGCTGCCTCCAGATCATCGGCCAGCAAGAGTTGGTAGGAGAGCACCGCATCATCGATACGCCCAGCCGCATTGAGACGTGGCCCAATCATAAAGCTGATGTCGCTAGCACGAATCTTACCTTGCACCAGTCCTGCATCATCCAGCAGTGCCCGTATACCCGGCCGTTCAGTCGCATTGACCGACTCCAGCCCAGCCTTTACTAGAACGCGGTTTTCACCATTGAGTGGCCCCATGTCCGTCACGGTTCCCAGGGCAACCACATCGAGCAGATCACGTCCTCGGAGCGCCATTTTGGCACCACGTCGCACCAATGCCTGGACAAGCTTGAAGGCAATACCAACACCAACAAGCTGTTTATAGGGATACTCACATCCAGACTGTTTAGGATTGATGATGGCGTATGCCTGCGGCAGTTCCTCCGGCGGAGTATGATGATCAGTGACGATAATATCCAAGTCGACCGTGTTCGCATATGCAATCTCGTCGATATTGCTGATACCACAATCCACAGTAATGAGTAGACGAACGCCTTCTGTATTCAAACGATCGATGGCTTCTGTATTCAATCCATATCCTTCACGAACCCGATGTGGAATATAGGGTCGAATATCGCCACCCATCGCTGAAATAACTTGTACGAGTAGTGTGACAGCAGTAACTCCATCGGCATCGAAATCGCCATATACTGCGATAGGTTCCTGCTCGTTGATAGCGGTAATAATACGATCAGAAGCTGATTGCATGTCTTTCATTAAAAACGGATCATGTAGACCTCCACGATAGTCAGACGTCAGAAACGACTCTACCTCTTTGGGATCATGCAACCCGCGTTGATACAAGAGTGTTGCAACAATTGGTGTATACTGGCTCATTCTGGCCAGAAAATCAGGTGGTGCTGGCTCACGAACAACCCAGCGCTTCTTCCTTGCGGACATGAGCTTTCTCTATCGTTATAGGTAGTAAGGATAATAATCTCTCGGACTGGAGAGATGAGCAATTGCGTGAGTGAGTATAGCATCTGGATCAGAGTGTTGCAAATAGGACCAACAATGCAGAGTTTCCAACACCTACTTCTGGTACGCCTATAAAA
Source organism: Chloroflexota bacterium (assembly GCA_039178835.1). Lineage (GTDB taxonomy): Bacteria > Chloroflexota > Chloroflexia > Chloroflexales > Roseiflexaceae > AL-N1. The sequence goes on along the minus strand of JBCDFA010000002.1, from coordinate 22,708 downwards.
AGATGCTTTACTTGGCATTGTGTCCACACTCTTTTGCACAATAAGAACACGTGTGCTATAATATACGCTATATCTTATGTCGAGTTTCGCGTCCTCAATAGATTCTTGCGTTCTAGCCCACTCAACGCTATACTGTGGAACGTCTTATACAGCACAAAGGGTATAGAGTGCGATGTCTGTATCGAATGCCAGTTCACAAACTCCAACGACAAAGAGTGACGCTGCTGTCGCCAAGTCACCATCAGCCGAAACACGCGAGCTAACCAACTATCGTTTAGGCGAACGGCTTGAACAGGAAGAGCTTGCCACAGTGTATCGCGCAACCCATCAAACACTGGATCGACCGGTCCAGCTTCACATTCTACGTCGCACTGACTGGGTTTCATCAAGCCGCTTCCAACTTGCTGCGCGTCTGTCTGCCCGTCTCAACCACCCCAACGTGCTGCCGGTGATCGACGCAGGCCATGATGATCGGTATGGCGCCTATGTCGTGACGCCACATATCGAGGGACGCACTCTGGAAGAAGTTCTCGCAAATGGCCCGCTCGAAGCAACGCTTGCATTACGCATCGTGACCCAGATTGGTTCAGCGCTTGATTATCTTCACGAGCAGAAAGTCGTTCATCGTGATATGCGACCCGGCAACATTCTGCTTACCCCGCAGGGAGTTGCATATCTGAACAATTTAAGTCTGGCTGCTGCGCCAGACACACCGGATTTCTCCAGTATTGAAGACGGCGATTATCTTACACCCTACTCGGCCCCAGAACAAACCTTTGTCGACAAAGACGCATCTCCAACGCAAGACCTCTACAGCCTTGGTGCGTTGCTCTATCATATGCTTGGTGGCAATTTGCCACCTGCTCTTGGAGAGAAACTCAAGTCGCTCGGTGAGCGTGACACAGCGCTGGCTAGTGCTGATCGCGTTGTGCAAAAGCTGATGATGAAGGAGGCAAACCAGCGCTTCCAGAACAGTGGGCAGGCCGTCGCAGCACTACGCCAGGCATTACGCGCCCAGATCGATGATTCCACTGATGACATGGAAGAGTCGCGCTGGGAAACGATGGCTGAGTGGCTAGAAAATCCGCTAGAGACGGTCCTTAGTACGCTACTTGAGCAAGAATTCCTGACCAAGAGTCGCGCTCGTGCCGACCAGATGCACCGCACCGGAATGCTCAAACGACAGCTCGACCGCTGGAGTCGACAGAGTTTTCTACGCAAACCCGGCCTTGGTGAGGTCATTCAACCTGACCAAATCACCAGTTACAATGTCTACTTTTACGAGTTAAAAGCACACTATGAGACTCGCACACCACCTAAAAAGCGCACAGAGGTCCATAAAGGCGGTGCACTCACACCGGCAGTCCAAACACCAGAGTTATGGAGTGTCAAAGTACCAGAACTTGAAGCATTTGTAGATGCGCCAGCCAAAGAGATTGTCATTCCTGGCTCACAAAAAGTCATCGCCTGTACCGAATGTAATGGCACTACGCAAACCGTATGCAAGACCTGTAGTGGTAAAGGATCGATTGAGCGGGTACGTCGGGTAAAGGCCAGCGATGGCACGACCCGCAACGAAAAAATGCAGGAGAACTGCCCTGCCTGCCGTGGATACGGCAAAGTCCCCTGTTCTCGCTGTGAGGCCACAGGACAGATGCGCGAAGAACAAGCCTTCACCTGGTCGCGCCATGGTCGAGCCTATTTCAATGAAGACGATATTACGGGACTATCCAAACCAACCCTCGAAGAACAACTCCAGCAGGTCTACCAATCTCGCATCGATCCCTACGAGTCGCGCTGGCATCAGATTGCGCCACTGCACGAGTTAATCGAAGAGGCAATTAAGGGTGGAGGGGACAACACCCGTTTGATTACTGCGGAACTGACTATTCGTGGTGTACCAGTGACAGAGGTAGACTATCAGCACTCCAACGCACCACACAGCCTCACGATTATTGGCTTCAAAGATGAAATCCGCGGCGACTGGACGGTCATCGATATCAGTAAACTTATCCCTTATGCCGTTATTGCGGTGCTTATGTTGATTCTGCTAATCGTCATCATTTTCTAAGAAACAAAACGCAGAGCAGCGGGTATGTGGAAACTGCTCTGCGCTAATCCCTGACCTTTAACTCTTAACCCCTAACCCTTCACTTCCGCCAGAGCCTCTGCTGCTGCTGCGATAGTTTCATCGATCAGGGCATCACTGTGAGCCAAAGACTTGAACCCTGCCTCAAACTGCGACGGTGCGAGGTAGACGCCACGATCCAGCATTGCGTGGAAAAAACGGCCATATCGCTCGGTGTTGGAACGCTTGGCCATCGTGTAATCGAATACCGGCTCGTCGTTAAAGAACAGGCCCCACATACTTCCCGCTGCCCCGGTCTGCAACGGAATGTCGGCCTCTTGCGCCACACGTGCAAGCCCTTCACAAAGCTTTGTGGTATACCCTTCCAGCGTCTCGTACACCCCCGGTTGACTGATCGCACGTAGCGTGGTGATACCAGCAACCATCGCCAGTGGATTGCCGGAGAGTGTGCCAGCCTGATACATCGGTCCTGCCGGAGCAACCATCTCCATCACGTCTCTACGCCCGCCATAAGCGGCAGCCGGCAGGCCACCACCAACGACTTTGCCAAGACAGGTCAGATCGGGTGTGACGCCATAGCGTGCCTGAGCGCCACCCAGCCCGACGCGAAAGCCAGTCATCACCTCATCGAAGAGCAACAATGTTCCGTGCTTGTCGGCCAACTGACGCAGCCCAGCGAGAAAGCCATCACGTGGCGGAACAAAACCCATGTTTCCAACTACTGGCTCAACCGCAATCACCGCGACCTGCTCAGGATGCGCCTCCAGCAACTCCTCCACCGAACCCAGATCATTAAAGACTGCCGTGAGCGTACCAGCCGTTGCTGAAGAGGGTACGCCTGGGCTATCCGGTAGCCCCAGAGTTGCGACACCCGATCCGGCCTGAACGAGGAGGCTATCGGTATGGCCATGGTAACACCCCGCAAACTTGATCACCTTGTCACGCCCCGTATAGGCACGCGCCAGTCGCAGCGCACTCATCGCCGCCTCGGTGCCCGACGACACAAAACGCACCAACTCCAGTGCTGGCATGGCCTGCTGCACCAGACGGACGATCTCGCTCTCCAGTGGCGTTGGCGCCCCAAAGGTTGTTCCCCGCACTGCCTGTTCCGTGATCGCAGCAACGACATCTGGATGGGCATGGCCGAGAATGAGCGGCCCCCACGAGAGCACATAGTCGATATAGCGATTACCATCGACGTCGTAGAGATAGGCGCCCTCCCCACGCTCGATAAAGCGCGGTGCACCGCCGACACTGCGAAATGCGCGCACAGGGCTATTGACACCACCTGGAATAAGGTGTTGTGCTTCTTCAAACATCGTTGTTGAATGTGCAATATTGGACATAGGTTGTAATCCTCTTGTTGTTATCTAGACTTCTGCCAGCCAGCGTGCAACCTCTTTTGCATAGTAGGTGATGATCATATCGGCACCGGCACGCTTGATGGCCAGCAGACTCTCGATAGCTGCGCGGCGCTCATCCAGCCAGCCGTTCTGCACTGCCGCCTTAATCATCGCGTACTCACCGCTCACCTGATACGCTGCTAACGGCAGATCGTAGTTCGAGCGAACTTCGTGTATCACATCGAGATATGGACCAGCCGGTTTGACCATCAACATATCCGCACCCTCAGCAACATCAAGATCGACCTCGCGCAGCGCCTCACGACCATTGGCCGGGTCCATCTGATACGCACGCCGATCACCGAACTCTGGTGTCGACTCGGCAGCTTCGCGGAACGGCCCATAGAACGCTGAAGAAAACTTCGCTGCATAGGAAAGAATTGGAATCTGGTGATGGTTGCTCTCATTCAGCGCATGCCGGATCGCCCCGACCTGTCCATCCATCATTGCGCTTGGTGCTACGATATCGACCCCGGCATCGGCGTAGGCGACCGCCGCACGTCCCAGCAGATCAAGCGTAGGATCGTTCAACACATCACCCTGGCCTGGCTCTGACGCCAACACTCCACAATGGCCGTGGTCCGTGTACTCACACAAACACACATCAGCAATCACGATCAATTCTGGGGCCTGTGCTTTAATCGCACGAATAGCACTGGGGACCGGCCCATCGGAAGCCCATGCCTGACTACCATGACCGTCCTTGTGCTCAGGAATGCCAAACAGTAGCACCGCTGGAATAGTGCGCTCCATCAACGTATCGATCTCTTGACCAACCCGATCCACAGATAGCTGTGACTGGCCAGGCATCGAGCTGATTGGTTTACTTATATTCTGGCCTGCCACAATAAACAACGGCGCAATTAGATCATCAGTAGTGAGCGTCGTCTCACGCACCATCCGGCGCAGATTCGCCGTGCGCCGTAACCGACGTGGGCGTTGAATAAGTGTCATAGAACCCTCCTCGTTCTAAAGCTAAACTCAATACATGTGAGTATCAAGGATGCTTTTAGAAAAATCAGCTTGTTTCAGAGACAACGTTTGTCCCAACCGCACGAACCATCGCCTGTTTTGATGCCCGAGCGAAACGCTTCTGGAATAGGCGCGCAACAGGGAAGCCAAGCCTGACCAGCAGTTGGTTGGGTTGCGAAAAAGCCAGCAGATCGTACCACACCGTATCATCCTCACGATTCCACTCAATGAGAAAACGTTCCTCGCCCCGTTCTGCGTGTTCCGGCAAGGTCCCGTAGGCGAAGCCATACCGACGTATCGGTCCGTCCTCATCCACAAGATACACAATCCGACAGGCATTGAGCGACCAGCAGCCGGGCAAATGTGCCAGCACACCAACCGTCGTTCCTACCTCGATGGGCGCATCGGGCCAACACAATGTAACCCAGCCAATATCAAACATGGTCCAGCGATGAAGCGCAGCCACAGCCTGTGTAAATGCTTCCTGGCCGTGACCAAGCACCACACGATTATGGTCAACCACATAACCCTGTGGTGGCACATGTTGCGACGCACCGAAGGCTGCATATGAAAACGGCAGATCCCGTTGTGTTTCCAGAAACTGCCGCAGATCGTCTTGTGTAGGTTGTCTGAAAAGAAACATGTCGCTATGTCGCTGTAGGATGGCAGAACTGCCGCAGCAAGGCGTCGATAAGCCCATCCATCGTGTATGTATCTGCAACGGAATGGACTAACAGACTTTCTGCCTCGGCTGTGGCTGCCGTGATCGGGCCGATACAAATAACGATGATTTCCTGCAACATCTTACGCGCCTCACTACGACTCACACCCTGCTGATCCATACCATCAAGCAGAAAACGCACTGTCGAGGAACTCGTAAACGTAATAGCATCAACCTTACGCTCTTGCAACAGCTCGATCAATTCTTTGGCCCCTGGACCAGGCACAGTACGATATGCATCAACTGCATCAACAAAAGCACCTTTCTGACGCAAGCCATCAGCGAGTGTTTGACGGGCAATATCAGCTCGTGGCAACAACATGCGCTGCCCCAAAACATCGCCGATCTCATCAAGGATGGCCTCGGCAACATAAGCGGACGGCACAAAGTCTACCTTTGCACCACGCTGGGTCAATGCATCAGCCGTCGCCGGGCCAATCGAGCCAATCTTGAGATGTGATAGATTTGGATCAATGCCAAGTTTGGTCATGCGCTCGAAGACAACTTCGACACCGTTGACACTGGTAAACAACAGCCAATCGTACTCTGAGAGTTGCTTGAGAGCAGTATCAAACGCGGTGTAATCGTTCAAGGGCACAATCGTAATCGCCGGACAAACAATAGGGATCGTGCCAAGTTCCTCTAACCGTTCTACCAGATTCGAGGCTTGTTCCTCAGCACGTGTCACAACAATACGTTTATCGAGGATTAATCGTTTATCCATAGTTACTGCCTCAGAAAAACTATACGTTATTCAACGCTAACAGTGCACGTCCACCATTATCCAAAAGCCGCTCCGCCAGTGATGCTCCCAAGGTTGCCGGATCATCGGTCGTGCCCTCTTGCTCACCACGCACCACATGGCCGTCACGTGCACCGATCAGGCCCATCAACGTAATCGTTGTGCCGTCAACGCGGGCATACGCACCAACGGGCACCTGACACCCGCCACCGATCCGCGCAAGAAACGCACGTTCGGCGGTGGCCGTCACTCGGCTAATCGGGTCGTCCAGCGGTGCAAGCAAAGCAGCCGTTCGTTCATCATTGGCACGGATTTCAATACCCAACACACCCTGACTCACGGCTGGCACCATCACATCCGGCTCGAGGAACTGAGTAATTTCGTCATGCAAACCGAGCCGAATCAATCCTGCTGCTGCCAACACGATGGCATCATACTGACCCTCATGCAGTTTCCGTAGGCGTGTATCAACATTGCCGCGCAGGTCCTCGATCTGTAGATCAGGTCGTAGATGGCGCAACTGACACCCACGCCGCAGGCTGCTGGTTCCCACTACAGAGCCAAGTGGTAGCGTGTCCAGGCTGAAACCTTCCCGCGAAATTAGTGCATCACGCGGGTCGGCTCGTTTGGGGAAAGCGGACAAAGCCATATCCGATGGCAACTCCGAAGGAAGATCTTTTGCACTATGAACGGCCAGATCGACTTTGCCACTACGCATCGCCTCTTCGATCTCGGTCACAAACAGACCTTTGTCACCAATTGCACTGAGCGGTTGATCCAGAATGATATCACCCTTGGTTGTGATATGTTCGATAGCAACATGCAATCCAGGGTTCGCCTCACACAGCATGTCCCGTACCATATCCGTCTGAGTCAACGCCAATTTACTGCGACGAGTTCCAATAGTGAGAGTTGCCGTTGGTTCTAATCCGTCGGCTGGTGCAGGCACATGCTCATTTACTTGTTGATATGCGTTCATTCGTTTGTCTTGCCTATCTACATTCGTAGTACTTAGTCATTAGCTATTCGTTGCGACTGTCTGCCCCTTTGCGGAGATTACAACCGAGGCAAGTACCTCAACAAATTCAGGGTCAGCATTGGGCATACGAATGCGGTGGAGCATCATACCATGTTCTTCAGCCTTCTGCTGTGCCTCATAATCGATATCGTAGAAAATTTCCAGATGCTCCGAAACAAAGCCAAACGGTACACTCAAAATATAGCGCTTGCCTTCCTGTGCCAGTTCATCCATATAATCGCAAATGTCAGGACCAAGCCATGGTTCACCCGTTGCTCCGGCACTCTGGAAACAGAAACGCCAGTCCTGTAACCCGAGTAGTTCGGCGACTCCCGCAGCGCTTTCCAGTAGTTGTTCCTCGTACGGATCGCCCCAGGTTTTAATGCGTTCCGGCAGGCTATGGGCACTAAACAGTACGGTTACCTGGCTGCGTGCTTCGGCGGGGAACTGCTGCATCGTCGTCGTGATACGCTCGGCGATCATCCGACGGAAGGCTGCATTCTCTTGCCAGCTTTCAATGACCTGGATATTGATAGGTGTGTCGAGTCGCTCCTGACCTTTCTCAACATAGTCGCGATACCCGCCAACACTCATCTTCGAGTAATGTGGTGCCAGCACCAGGCCAATCGCATCGGTGATACCATCCTGTGCCATCTCCTGAAGCACATCTGCAATGTACGGATGCCAATACTTCATCCCTAGATAGACTTTGTACTGACCGGGATACGCCTGTTCAAGGCGGTTTTGCAGACCCTGTGCTGTCGACTGCGAGATTTCGAGCAGCGGGGTGCGTCCACCGACCATGGCATATCGCTCGCGTAATTCCTCGACCTTTTCCGGCTCCGGCTTACGTCCTTTACGAACGTTTGTATAATATTCCTCGACATCATCAAGTTTTTCCGGTGTGCCATAGGCAAGCAAAAAAACACCTAACGGCGTACGAGAATCGCTCATTTCATTTCTCCACTAGTTTGCGAAAGCTACACATTGTGTGCACAGGCTGAAAACCTGCGCGTCGATAGAGCGCCAAAGCACTCTGATTTTCGGCACTGACTGTCAGGTTAACTTCCTCGACAGTCTCAAATGAGAACATCCACTGCAACGATGCGGCCATAAGCTGACTACCGATACCGCGGCCACGTGCGGCACTGTCAACACCGATAAACTCGACACTCCCATCACCAAACGCTGGTTCCACTTCGACATACGCATAGCCAAGTAGTTGGCCATTGTCAGTAACCAAGAACATACGACGGTGATCGTTCAAACGATCCAGTATTTCGTTGCCAGAGTAATATGTTCCTGGAAACGTCTGGTCATGTAGTGCACGAACAGCCTCATAATATGGCTCGGTCACTATCTCAGCGGTAGTCTTGGGCAGTTGCATCAACAGCTCACGATGAAATCTTTGAATAGAATCACGGCCACGTTGGCGAAACCCATGTTGCTCTGCAAAGGCAATGCAATTCACATGGTGCTCATTACAAAAAAGCTCGTGCTCTAACGTCATTTGTGGGAGCATCGGTTGAAGTTCGTCCCACAGTCGATCAGCAACGACCGACCAATCCGAGTGGCTCACGAATGGGCCATACACCCATGTTCTGCCAGCGTCAAGGTCAATGTCAAAACCAAGCGCCCCTACCAACTGCTCATCTGCGTGCGTGAGAATCCATGCCTCGGATGGCTGTACATCAAAATCCTGGACAGATTTGGCAATGTCTGCTGGATCGGTTCCAAGATACCCAATATGATGTTGTGGTTGCGTATTCAACTCAGCCAACCACGCTGCGAGTTGTGTCAGATCTGATTGCGCTTGTGTGAGACGCGAAAACTGCAACATCATCGTATCCAATCTCAGGACTGATGGACAAAATCGGTCAGTCGTGCGACATGTTCTACGGGCGTTTCGGTCAAAATACCATGACCAAGGTTGAAGATATGACCGGGCCGTCCAGCTGCACGCGCAAGAATATCGGCAGCACGGCGCTCGATCTCAGGCCACGGGGCGAACAACGCCATCGGGTCAAGATTGCCCTGAACAGCAAATCCGGGGCCAAGTTGCGCCCACGCCTCATCGAGCGGAATACGCCAATCGACACCAATAACATCGGCCTCGATGTGACGCAGCGTCGGGAACATCCCACTCGTAGTTGTTCCAAAATAAATGACCGGAACACCACGTTCTTTTACGGCAGCGACACAGCGTTGTACGTGGGGCAGCACATATTCGGCATAGTCCCCTGGTGCCAGAGAACCAACCCAACTATCGAAGAGTTGAACCGCACTTGCACCTGCTTCAACCTGCGCCAGGAGATAGTTACTCACAACTGTTGCCAGCTTCTCCATCAAGAGATGCCACGTTTCTGGCTCACGATACATCAGGAGTTTACTGCGACGAAAATCGCGTGAAGAACCACCTTCAATGGCATAGGTTGCCAGCGTAAAAGGCGCACCACTAAAACCAATCAGTGGCACCTTGTCGGCTAACTCCTTCGTCACAAGACGGATAGCTTCGATGGTGTAACCGAGCGACTCATGCGGATCAGCAATGCGTAGGGCTTCGATGTCTGCCTGAGCACGCAACGGGTTGTGGATCACCGGACCCTCACCCTGCTCATAGGTCAGGTGCAAACCCATCCCTTCGAGCAAAGGCGGCAGATCAGAGAAGATAATCGCCGCATCGACATCGTAGGCACGGATTGGCTGGAGCGTGACTTCGGTGGCCAATTCGGGTGTCTTGACGAGCCCTAGAAATCCATGTTTCTCGCGAAGCGTCCGGTACTCAGACATGTAACGACCCGCCTGACGCATAAACCACACCGGCGTACAATCGACCGGTTCGCGGCGGCAGGCTTTTAGAAAACGACTATCGTGTAGAGTCAATGTAGTCCTCATTTCTCACGCCCCTATATGTCGATGCTATTGTACAACAGGGCGCTTGAGATATACCAATCTGCGTCTCCGATCACGCTACCGCATATTCACACTCAGAAAACAACTCGTTTGTCCTCATCAGGATGCACTGGTGGCTTCCATTTTAGTCTGAATGCTCTGACCAACCAGCCACAAAGCAGGATACAAAATGACCTGATCGATTATGCAATTAACTTGATCGAATGACGCAACAATCAGACGTTTGCGTTATCTGCAAACGTTTATCACATCCTATATTTTGAATTCAAGAGATCGTATGTAAGAGCAACTATGCGTCAGGGTAACATGAAACAGAGACGGCACATCTTCTCACATATCACCCAATCAACGATAACACTTCACGCAATGGCCGATGAATCGCCGTAATAATGGGCGTGTCACGCAGGGTGTATCGGCGCGCTTCCGTATCACGCAGGTCGGTTACCAATGCGCTAAAGCGTGGCAAATCTTCAGTCTCGTATGCGACCACAAATTCCTGGTCGTCGATACCTGTTGTGTAGAGCAACACCTGTCGGATATCTTCGTACTCGTGACCCACACGAATATGTTCATTCATCATACCCTGACGCGCTTCCCGACTCATCAGATACCAATCGGCAGTTTTGCTAAATGGATACACAATGAGATAGGTTTGACGATCCTCCAGATCAATCGCCTGTTCCTGAGACGTCGGGCGCTTCGTGTATACCGACCGACGCGTGAAACCGTAGAGATTGTGGGTCTGCTCAAGATACTGGCCGATACCGGTCTGCAACAAACGGCTTGTCATCTCCTGCATCGGAATGGGCGACGTACCTTTGCGCCACAGTAACAGATCACTGTCGATTTTCATGCCAATAGTGCTGTAGGGGTATGTCCGAATATCAGGATCGGCTTCCTCTACCACACGGGCAAATGCCTCGCGACCATCTTCCCGCGCACTGGCTGGCAAACGACGCCAAGCAGGATCAGCCTTGAAACAGGTGTACTGAACAAACAAAGGTGGTCGTTCAACATTCTCTCGGTTCGATGACATGGGGTTCCCTCATTGTGTCTAGTTGAAACAGTTGTTGAACCGCCTGGGCAAACTGGATACCCAGATCGGGGTCTTTCATTGTTTTAATAGGCTGATGAAGTAATTTATTAATGATTGACGCACTCAATGTGCGAATGGCTTCCTGCTCACGATCCGAAAGATTGGGGAGCCGCGCAAGGGTACGCTCAATCTCAGCTTCACGGATGGCCTCGGCACGCTCACGAAGGGCACGAATTGTTGGTACGACTTGTTGTGTATTCCACCAACCCATAAACTTCTGCACTTCGTCTTCGACTAGCACTGAAGCACGCTGAACTTCTGTCGCACGCATAGAACGATTGTTGGCACAAATGTCTTGCATGCCATCGACATCGATCCAAGCGACATTAGGCAGTTCCTGCACACGTGGATCAATATCACGGGGGACGGCAAGATCAACCGTAATCAGTGGTTGCTCACGCGTGCTTGCTATCTGAGCTACTGTGTCATACGTCACAACATAGCCTGGTGCCGAAGTACAACTAAGAATGACATCACTGGACTGTATAGCGGCTTCAAGTTGCTCAATGGGAAGCGACTCAACACCGTAGCGAGTTGCAAGGTGTGCGGCACGAAACGCGGTTCGGCTCATCACATGGATCGTTGCCTCCTCACCATGGAGATGTTTGAGAGCCAATTCAGCCATACGACCCGCACCAATGATCAAAAACCGCTGACCTGCAAGGACTCCAAGGGTTTGTCGGACAAAATCAAGACCAACCGACACAACTGACACATGGCTACGTGCAAGACCTGTTTCGGTGCGAACAATTTTCCCTGTTGTGAGTGCACTATCGACCAATCGCCGTAGGACACTCCCAAGCACACCTACCTCATGGGCCATTGCCATGGCCTGCTTGATTTGGTTAACAATTTGTGTTTCACCAAGCACCATCGAGTCAAGTCCCGCCGCAAGATGAAAGACGTGGCGAATGGCTTCGATGTCTGTTCGTATTTCAATAGATGTTACTATTTCATCTAAATCTACCGCATGCCAGTCAGCAAAGAAATTCAGCAGCGCCCGATCTACATCTTTATGATCATCATCAAATGCATAGACTTCTACACGATTACATGTTGAAAGGATAAAACCTTCAGCAACGTATGTTTGTAATTTGGCAAGCGCTGCAGGAAGTTCGGCCTCGCTAAATGCGAGACGCTCACGTATCTCAACAGCGATATTTCTTTGATGGAGACTTATACAGACGAGTTGCACAGATTGCCTGACCTCTCTGTTAGAACAATTTCAATCAACAATACAATATGAGAGACTCACGTAGAACAAACATTATGGCGTGTCCTGACCTGTTTCATAGCCAGTAATTACACCTAACAAAACAGCATCCATGAACTGCTCAATCCGAGCATGGAGTTCAGCAGCTTCGGCAAGATCGGTTGGTTGGGCAATACCAGGAAGAGGCATAGCAAGTTGGGAAAACGAACGACGAAAGAACAAAAATGCCTCAACGGTATCGTGCATGCTCACATCGGCTTGCTGTGTTTCATGGCCATAGTGGTGTCCGATGATCCGAGCTTCTTCGAGGAAGCGCTGATCATCTTCGCGTCGATTGATGTATTGAATAAGCAATCCGAGGAGTTGTTGTCCCAGACCACGCATACGGCTAGCATCCGAACGGGCGGCAAGACGGGTATGCCATTCTTGTCGCGCCAATTCATGCTCATTCACACCCCAGTTCGCTGATTTCGGCTTTGCGGGTGGGCGCGATGAAACACGTGTTTGGTCTGATTTCATCAACTGCTCTACCGCAGCACGTGAGAAACGTCGATGTCCGCCAAGGGTCTTTTTCATCGGTACTCGCCCACTATCTCCCCAGCGCCGTAAAGTGGAGGCAGCTACTCCCAGCAAATTACTGGCTTCTTGGAGTGACAGCCACTGCTCATTCATTTCATCTACACTTGTACTATCGGATTTCATATGAAATGTTTCAAAACTACCAAATATACCAAACATGCCAAATTCACTATAGATCATAAGGAATAGTCTCGTCAAGGACAGACTCATTACAAATGCGATACGACTATAGAGCAAATTACCAATTCTAGACGTTCACAGGAAAACGTTTTTGTATGTGTGCAATGGCTTGTGCAGCTGCATCTTTCCCTTGCTTGACACAATCGGGAATACCGACACCGCGGTAGGCATTACCGCCCAGGTAAAGACCCGCTGGGCATAGTGCTTCAAGCTGTGTCACACGGTCAAGATGCCCGACATCGTACTGGGGGTTGGCATGCAGCCAACGATAGATACGAGTAAAGATCGGCTCTGCGTCAATTTTAAGCATAGATCGGAGTTCTTCGCGGACAACAGAAAGCATTGCCGCATCATCGAGATGCATCATCTCGGGTGTACGTGAGCCACCAACGAAGACCCGTATCAACGCGTGATCCTCTGGGGCACGATGAGCAAATTTGAGCGATGTCATTGTACAGGCGTTGATACGACGTTTCTCAGTACGCGGAATAACCATCCCAAAGCCTTTCAATGGTTCACCAACATCACGGCGCCGGTAGGCTAACGAGACAGTAGCAGTAGAGACATGCCGAATGAGGCGGAGTCCTTCAGCCAGAGCCGGTTGAAAGTTTTCTACCAGATCGGCAGCAATGTAGGACGGAGTCGTTACGACAACGGCGTCAGCATGAATGATTTGGCCATTGTCAAGCGTGATGTGATAGGCGGCTTCAGGGCTATTAGGCGTATGCACAAGGTCTACAACACCACAACCAGTGAGCACTTCACATTGCACTTGCGTTTTGAGGGCCTTTACCAGTTCCTCGATACCACCGCGCAAGGAGACGAATGGACTACTAGCTCCCTGCGGCTGTTTTCGCTGACGACGCATCGCTAACATACCACGGGTAAGACTGCCATACTTTTCTTCCATCGTGCGAAAACGGGGGAATGTTGCCAGTAGACTTTGTTGTTCAGCCGCCGAGTTATGGATGCCAGAGAGCAACGGCTCACCAATCTTATTGAGTGCTTCGTCGCCCAAGCGTCGACGCATAAAATCTGCCAACGTCTCATCAGCACCATCACGCTTGGGAGGAATGAACAGATCCATGGCCATGCGTAACTTACCCAGCGGAGAGATCATTGGCGAGAGGGCAAATGGCAAGAATTTGGTGGGAATGATTAATTGCAAGCCATCCGGCATCGCGCACAGTTTACCATTGAGTAAGACATAGACCTTTTGCTGCTCACGATTGGGCGTCATCAGTTGATCGCTAAGACCAAGATCACGAGCAAGTTCGACACCCCAGGGTTTTTGGGCAACGAATGAGTCAGGACCACCCTCGACAACAAAACTCCCATTTTGCTCGACATTTTCGGTGACGATCTTCCCACCCAGTCGCTGGCTGCGCTCAATCAAGGTACATTCAACTGACACACCTTGCGTTTTGGCCATACGTTCAAGGTAGAATGCAGTACTTAGACCTGTGATACCACCACCTATGATAGCGACGCGAGGAGAATGAGAGGTACTGGTGAGATCATCGAGTGTGGCAACGGCACTCATAAACGATCCAATTCTATCAAAACTATCATAACTCTTAGGTCTTTAGTATATCGGATCAGAAACACTGTGTCAACGTTCACAAAGTAAAGACAAACCGTGTGCAATCCCTGGATGGTTGACGTAAGTCGTACATACAAGGAAAAGCGAGCAGCATGGTGTCTGCTCGCCTACTACATTTTCTAACCTGTTTTTCCCTTTTCTAAAGGCTACTCTCTTAATGAGTTCCACTGCTGCTTGCCACCGGGCCACGTCTTTTCACACCAATCTATCAAATCATCAAGTACATCAGGATTAACCCCATTTTCGCGAAGACGTGGAATAACTCGATAGAAATTATCGGCATGCCAGTTGGCAGGAATCTCAAAAATACGACCCTGGCCATCGGGGACATTCGTAGGTTGATAAGTGGGTGACTCAATACAGTACCAGGTGGATATATTCTTTATATTGTGTCCACAACGTGTCCATTCATCCTCTGGAATCGCTGTCGTCACCTCGAGAAATTCCCGTAACATCGAACTCACAACCCTTTCTCGTAAACCATCTTCATAGGTGTTCAGTTCATCCATTACACTAGTATCACCATACGGTGTGCTATAAAGCCACCATGGATGGGTAACACGTAGCTGCCATCCGTCAAGTGTTGGGCCAACACCATTATCTCGATTTTGATACCCTTTGATCATACTTTGGATATATCGTAGTGGATGTTCAACATCTGATACATCCGATAGTGCGCGGATATGCAAAAATTGGTAGGGCCAATCTTGTGGTTGAACATTGACCTCTTGCCGTTGACCACTATTGATCGTCATCTGCAATTGATACCAAACTGAGGATTGATATTTTCCAACGACCAGCGGTTGATCCTCAAATGCTTGAATATCATCAGCTACAATATGGGGAGCAAGTGGATGTACGGACTGTCCATCCGTTGGCCACGCACGACTTTCACCAGATGGCAGGATCTGGAGGGACTTGTCTTCCAGGTTATACTCATGCATGATTTCCCATTGTTTTGTAGCACTCCACTTGGCGATATTGAATTTGGCCTGTTCGCGTGCAGTACGTTCACTCACTCCGGAACGACGATTCTGAATGACATGTTTCAATGCAATACTGTCTAAAGAGCGCCAGTGTGAACCACCCAATGAGGAGTCCACCCGACCTTCAGCCAGGAATCCGCGACTCTTAGAATTGATCTGACGGGTAAGATACATAAACCCATCTGGTTGTTCTAGAAGTTGCTCAACACCTTCTTCATCAAACTCTTGGCGTACTTGAAGGTATGCTTGTTGGGGCGAATGCTCACCAATACCCTCAACAAACATGTCGCCCCACAAATCAAGTGGATGGACCTCTGGTAACCACGCATTCCAGTCAGGAAATTGCATAGCAACCGGCATTTCACGTATGTTCAGGGTTCCTTTGGTATCTGCAACCTGACGAATTGCCTCCGGGGTGGTACCATCAGGGAAGAGATAAGGAAGCATATCCGCGTCTCGCTCAAGCACAGCATTGATACCAGCACCAGCAGCCCACATCTGTACAGGTCGGTCATCTAACCCCGGACCTGGTTGATATGGAGGATTCCAGGGACGCCCAGGGTTAGGGACATCCAACGAACGGATATAACTGGCAATTTGCTCACCCTGTTTCTCGCTCAGACCATGAAACTGACTACGAGCAACGATTGACCAGTTCGAGTAATTGAAGTACTTTAAATCCCGCCCATCCTGAGCGTGACAACTGGCACACCGCGCTTTGATAGCACGATTTGGAGTGAGTGGAGACTCGACCAGTTGGGCTTCTTCCCACAACTGCTTCCCTTCGGCTATATCGGTGGGATTGTTTAACGGGGGCTGCCAATCTGCAACCTGCTCTTGCTCAAAGGTGCTATCTGGTAACACAAAATCACCGTTCCGCAAGAAATTCAGGCCGATGATGCGATAACCAGAGGTGCTACCATCAGTTCCATTAAAACGGAACGTGAGTGTATTTGTACCACTTTTAAGACCAGTAATGGGAACGCGCATGCGAACGGTGTAAAAGCCACCGCCAATACCACCATAGCTTTTCTCTGGACCAATGACAGTCACTGTATCATTATTAAGGTTAATCCAGCCACTATCATTGACACGCACATTGGCTTTATCTCCTCTTCCATCAGTATAGCCGGGGCGATGGACACGCAGCCATAATTGATCGACCTCGTCAGCATTATCAAGATCAACACTAACAGACTGAGTATACCCGTCTGGCCCTAATACCTCAATTGGCAACTGGATCGTCTCTGCACTGATCTGATCTGCCTTAGGGTTCCCCATCTGTAAGAGGGGTAAAAAGGTATCAGATTTTCCTTCTGCGTTCGTACTACGTTGAGTTACCTGAACTTGTGATTGATCAGGAGATGCTTGTGCTTGGGTATGCACAGCAACCAGGGTCAGGAGTGCCACACACATGATCGTAGTGCTAATAAGAATGGCACGCTGCATAGGTTTTCCCTTCCATAAAAAGTTCGGATTTTAAAGCTTATTGTAAGCGCTTACATTACCTATTATACTCCTTTGTTTACCAAATTTAAATAACAATAGTGTGACAAACAATCATATACAATCTCACAATCTTAATAAAGAAAAACCATTTTGAGCTACTTCGCTAAAGATTAGGATACCTCTGAAAGCGAATATATAGATATTACCTACATCAGATTGTTATCATTGCACTTTCTGGTACTATCCGTTAATCTACGCCAGGCATTGTAGTCCCCAGCAGACCCAGTATGTCTGAGGAGATAGAAGATGTTTGTTAGCATAGTGCTCACCCACCACACATCTTTGAGGATCTTACATGGATGAATTGTTTTCTGTTATGACGACGGATCGTCTCGCATGGGTAGAAGTTGATGAACGTGCAATTCAACAAAACACACAACTTTTATGTCAACACATTGGATCGCAGGTTGCTCTTTTTGCTGTCGTGAAAGCGGATGCCTATGGCCATGGCGCCTTGCTGGCTGCACCGGCCATGCTTGCTGGTGGTGCAACCGGGCTGGCGGTGGCCACAGTTGGTGAAGGTCGTCGGTTGCGTGAAGCAGCGATTGATGCACCCATTCTGGTTTTGGAATATATTCCACCAGAACAAGTTGAAGAGGCATTCCGCTACGATCTGACCTTGACGATTGGTGCACCTGAGACCTTTTGCGCGGCTGCATATATCGGACGTATATCAGGAAGACCAATGAGGGTACACCTCAAAATCGAGACAGGTATGCATCGCGTTGGCTTCCTCCCAGATGAAGCGGTTGCCTTTCTCGACAATGTACAGGAGGTAGATGGAGTAATCTGGGAAGGTATCTACACACACTTTGCAGCCGCAGATGAACCACTACGGCCTGAAACAGATCAGCAAATTAAGCAATTTCAGGCGGTTTTGGAGGCTCTCGGCACGAGAGGATGGCAATTTCCCATGGTTCACTCGTGCAACAGTGCTGGAACACTCTGTTTCCCACAATATCACTATAATGCCATACGCGCTGGTATAGCCCTCTATGGGGCTGCACCCAGCGATGAAGTTTGTCTTCCTTCAGGATTTCGACCAGCGCTTTCCTTCCACACACGTGTTGTTCGTGTCGCCACAGCCCCTGCTGGCAGCCCTATCTCCTATGGCGGACGTTATGTCACGCAAGAGACAAGCCGTATTGCGACTATTGCCGCAGGATATGCCGATGGTGTACGACGCAGTCCAGCCTGGCGTGAGGTGCTGATACATGGCCAACGTGCACCCATCGTCGGACGCATCTGCATGGACTATGCCATGGTAGATGTCACACATATCCCAGAAACGATAGTCGGAGATGTCGTTACGCTGTTGGGTGAACAGGAGGGTGCAGCTATTATGGCGGAAGAGGTAGGGCAGTGGCTTGATACCAGCGCGTACGAAGTACTAACCACTATTGCCCCAGGTGAGCCACGGATACGTACACTCAGCTAGTTTCACATATCCAATTGACGTGGCATAATTGATAGATTGTCGATGCGGACAGATGATGGCAGGGTGCAGGTCCACAACACGGTCTCCGCGACATCCTCCGCTGACATCAACTGCCGACGGAATTCATCACTCGGATTGAGTGGATAAATGTCCGTGTTGACCAGTCCGGGAAATACGGTTGTCACATAGACATTGTATGGTCGTAACTCAAGACTGAGTGACTGGGCAAGACCATCAAGTGCAAATTTTGCGGCGCAGAATGGCGCAATGTTGGCCACGCCAGCCTTCCCCACCCGTGAGCTAATATTGACAATCGTGCCGCTTCGCTGCTGTTTCATGTGTGGTATGACTGCACGCGTCATATAAAAGCATCCATTTAGATTTGTATCGATAACCGTATGAAATTCCGCATCGCTAAACTGTTCCAATGGTGCCACTTTCAACATCACCCCAGCACTGTTTACCAGAATGTCGATGTGGCCAAACATATTGTGAGCACTTTCTACCAATTGTTCGACCTGAGCAGGATCAGTAACATCGGTTGGTAACGCCACTGCACGTCCTCCAGTGCTCGCAATTTCACTGACCAACTCCTCGAGCTTATCTGGTCGACGTGCTGCAACAGCAATCGATGCTCCTTCACGGGCCAACAAACGGGCCGTCTCATAACCAACACCGCTGGATGCCCCTGTCACAATTGCAACTCGCCCTTGTAACTTCATGGTAATCCTCATTTTCACGCTATAGAGCGCCTCAAGTGCGCATGGAGGGAATTATTTTGCTGCTCATCTGGATTATACCATTCCTTGCTTGGCAATCCAATGTCAGCAGCATATGTCTGGAATACACAGTATGTGCAAAATAGTGTAAAAAAGGGTATAATCTATGGGCTTTCACGAAAAATCATGGATTGATGTAGTCATAGCAGACAAACAATACTGCATTAGCTGCCTCTCACATTTTCGAGAAATTTCGTTTTATAGCGCTCAATGATCGTGCAAGTGTTCAGCTTGTGCGTTGTTATTTATTTTGCTCATTATTAAGGATTGTATACTGTGATAACACGTTTTGATCAGTTTGGCTTGAGTGAACCAACCCTGCGTGCCATTCAAGAACTGAATTACGAAGAACCAACCCCTATTCAGGCACGTACCATCGGCCCTCTTGTCGACCGTAAAGATGTCATCGCTCAAGCACAAACTGGTACTGGCAAGACTGCCGCTTTCGCCTTGCCCATTATTGAATCACTCGAATCAAGTACGCAGCATCCACAGGCACTGGTACTCACACCGACACGCGAACTGGCCATGCAGGTAGCTGAGGCTTTTCGTTCCTATGGGAAGTATCAACGGCTTTCTATCGTACCGGTCTACGGCGGACAACCCATTACACGCCAATTTCGGGCGCTCAAGCAAGGCGTACAGGTGGTTGTAGGAACACCGGGACGTATTCTGGACCATATCAATCGCGGCACGCTAAAACTAGAACATGTACAGATGGTGGTTCTCGATGAGGCTGACGAGATGCTTGATATGGGCTTTATCGAAGACATCGAGTCAATTCTCCGTGAAACACCAAGCGAACGACAGACCGCATTGTTCTCAGCCACCATGCCTGCACCCATTGTTAAGTTAGCTAAACGCTATATGCAGACTCCTGAACATATCAAAGTCGAAACCCAACAGGTGACGGTCCCACAGATTCGTCAGATCTACTTTGACGTTGGGCCACGCAACAAACTTGACGTGCTTATACGGGCGCTTGACTTTGAACAGCCAGAGTCAGCCATCATCTTCTGTCGCACCAAGAGCGAGGTCGATTCGCTTGGGGAACGCTTGATTGCACGTGCTTTTGCCGCCGAAACCCTCCATGGCGATCTGAGCCAGATCCAACGAGATCGCGTGATGGGGCGCTTTCGGACGAGTCAAGTGAAGCTGTTGATTGCTACCGATGTGGCTGCACGTGGACTTGATATTGATCACGTGTCACACGTTATCAACTACGATATTCCCCTGTCCCCCGATGTGTACGTCCATCGTATTGGACGCACCGGACGAGCAGGTCGTATTGGTTCTGCCATCACACTCATCTATCCACGCGAACGACGATCATTGAAGTCGATTGAGCGCGTAATCGGTACACCCATTGAGCGGTTGAAACTTCCGACACTGGCTGATATCGCTGCCAAACGTCGTGAGCGTTTCAAAACAACCCTTGAGGCAACACTCACTGATGACGATCTTGAACCATATATGCGCATGGCCGAGACCTTAATCGGAGAACACGACCCGGTCAAAGTGGCTGCAGCAGCTTTTAAAATACTGTTAGGGAACACGTTGGAGGAAGGTGAGGACACACTTGCTGCACAAGAGCCTAAACTCAAAGAAGAGTATATTAACGATTCGCCGAAAAATCAGCATCGACGGAAGCCCAGTGTTGACTCTGGTATGACTCGTCTCTTTCTTGATGTGGGCAGCAACGATGGCGTTCGACCTGGGGATATCGTTGGCGCAATTGCCAACGAGGCTGGTATTCCAGGTCGGGCCATTGGTGAGATTGAGCTATTTGAGCGCTTTTCTTTCGTTGATGTTCCAACCAAGCAATCAAAGAAAATCCTGCGTGCGCTCAGCAAAACACGAGTTCGCGGCAACAAAATTGCTCCGAGTGTGGCCAGACCGAAACGCTAATACACAGTAGAAGGAGATACCCATGACCACATCACAGCATCCATATCTCGGCATCATGTTTCGCTGCCAACTACCACCGGAACGGCTGGTTGAGTATGCACGTCGTGCCGAAGCTGCTGGTTTTGGGGAACTATGGATCGTGGAGGATTGCTTTTTTGCCGGTGGCATTGCATCAGTCGCTACGGCGCTCCATGCCACAACGACAATCAAAATTGGGTTGGGAATCTTGCCAGCGGTTGTGCGAAACCCGGCGTTTGCCGCGATGGAACTGGCCACGCTGGCGCGTCTCCATCCAGGGCGCTTGGTTGCCGGGCTTGGGCATGGTGTTGCTAGCTGGATGCGGCAAGTTGGTGCGTTTCCGCCCTCACAGGTTGCAGCACTCCACGAAGTTACCAATACTGTTCGTCGATTGCTTAATGGGGAAGAAGTTGCTTTCCACGGTTCGTATGTGCATCTCGATCATGTCCAGTTGGAGTTTCCACCACAACAGCCACCACCGATTGCGCTTGGTGTGCGTGGCCCCCGATCACTGGCGCTGTCAGGGCAAGTCGCCGATGGAACTATCCTTGCAGAAAATTCTTCGCCTTCGTACATAACCTGGGTTCGCCAGCACATCGCACGTGGTCAACAGGAAGCCGGTCGCACGGACCATCATCAGCTTATTGTGTATACACATTGTTGTATCGATGCTGACCCGGCAGCCGCCCGGCAACGACTCCGCAAAGAAATTGCGCCAGTTATGGCTTCGGGAGCTATCAATGTTCAGCTTGCACCCATGGGCATCCTCCCCGAGGTTGAGGCGATGGCCTTGCAGGGCGGCGCAGACTATCTGGTAGAAACCATGCCGGATGAGTGGCTTGATCAACTGGCGGTGGTCGGCACACCCGACGATGCACGCACGAGCATCGAGCGACTGGCTGCGGCTGGTGCCGACTCGGTAGTGCTGGTACCGCTCCTTGATGAGCAGGATATCCCATTTGAGCAATGGGCAGGATTGATTGGGTAGACCCTACCAATGTCTATTCGTGTAGCGGCGGCTTGTAGCCGCCTGATATCTCTTCAGCAGACCGACGGTTGCAAACCGCCGCTACAGACATTCCGTTACCCATTCACATAGCAACCTCAACAATTGTTAGCCCCTCATGTGGCATGGGCGGCTCAAACAACGGCTCAAAACGGAGCAACTCTGCCTCACTGATAACGTGTGTACCAGGTGGCTGCCCCTGATTACGTCGGCGGAGGCGTTCCTGTAGCATTGGTAATGAGCGTGGGAAGTAGTAGAGACAATGCGGAAATCCCGCTGCATTGATGCGATCCTTCCACTGCTTCCGTCGCTGGGCATTCCACAGACTCCAGTCAAGAATGACCTCAACACCACGGGCAAGTAGCTGCAGCGCAACAGACCAGATCTGTTCCTGGCAGCGTCCCACGTACTCGCCATACTCAGGATCATAGATGGTGTAATCATACAGGTTGATCATCCACTCATCGAGCGTAAAACGAATCGCCCGTCGTTCGGTAGCTATCCGACGGGCGAAGGTCGTTTTGCCAGATGTGGG
>JBCDFA010000001.1:0-94697 GCA_039178835.1 Chloroflexota bacterium | reverse complement strand
TTAAGAACCTGCTGATGACACCCACGGCGTGGCGGATCAAGCACGACACAATTGAATGACTCATCGATCTCACTCAACATGTGCTCTACTCGTCCATCTACGATACGAGCGTTTGTCAGATGATGTTCGGCTGCACTTTTGCGTGCATTGGCTACTGCCAACGAATATTCTTCAATACCAAGAACCCTATGAACATATTGGGCCAGTGGCAGCGCGAATGTTCCAACCCCACTGTACAGATCTAGCAAGCATTCATCGCCCTGAAGATCAAGTTCACTATAGACTGTATGAAGGAGATTTATGGCTGCAGCAAGGTTGACCTGAAAAAAGACCGTAGGTTGGAGATAGAGCACAATACCATCAAGTTGTTCCATCAAAGTGGTATCGCCATGGGAGACCAATCCTGGCACCACAACACCTGATAGAACTGGACAAACCTCACGCCAACGTTGTGCAAGGGGCCAGAGATCACCTGTACCAACCAACTCCGCAATAACCTGACCTTGGGTCTCACTTATACGCAGCGCCACATGTCGCACTACGTCTGTTGGCTCTAAAACAGATTGGAGTGCGGCTAAAGCATCATTGAGAGGCGGAAGGAGCAGTGGGTCATACTCGATGGGTTGCAACGTGCGCGATCCTGTCGCAAAATATCCCATCGCTCTTCCTTCAATATGGAGCCGGGCCGTATTACGATAGTTCCAAGGCGCAACAGATGGTATGAATTCAAGAATTTCTAGATCGGGAAGATTGGCAATCTTTGCGAGTTGGTCTGTAAGTATCTGATGTTTAAATGCGAGTTGGGCCGAATAAGCGATATGCTGCCACGGCATATGGTCTGTGCCAGAAAGCTGTGGTGGAACGCGTTCGGGAGCAGCGGTAACAATATCGGTGACATAACCACGGGCGAAAGCGGCACGCTGTTCAGTCAAGTGGACACGTACATGTTCACCTGGCAAGCCGCCAGCAGCAAATACCACACGTCCCTTCCAACGCCCGACACCATCTCCCCCCTGTGCAATACCATCGAGTGTGAGCTCGACCACCTTAGGCCAATGTGTCATAGCATTTTATCGTCCACATATATTAGGTATCTTATGACCGTGGCATGAGCCGATTCAGCTCCATCTGAATATAGCGCACCATATCACGACGACGAAGAATTCCAAGG
Source organism: Chloroflexota bacterium (assembly GCA_039178835.1). Lineage (GTDB taxonomy): Bacteria > Chloroflexota > Chloroflexia > Chloroflexales > Roseiflexaceae > AL-N1. Next base: position 93,526 of record JBCDFA010000001.1, on the reverse strand, counting down.
AAGGTGTCCCCATCAAGAACAGGTATTTGATCTTCCTTGCTGTCAAGAAACATCCGAACAGCGTCACTTGCTGGTGTGTTTGGAGCCAAAGTATATAAATGATCGACAGGTGTCATTGCTTCCTGCACATAGGTTAATGACCACTTGTGGGTCGTAAAACGACGAAGATCACGCACAGAGATCATACCAAGAAGGGGTTGAGGAATATCTTGATCTGGTGCATAGATCACAGGAAAACCCTGATTGGTCTGGCCAAGTAAGAATTTACCAACAAATTGCTCGAGCGAAATATCAGGTTTTACGGCTGGGTAGACACGCAACATAAGGTCAGCGACACTCACACCATTGAGTGTTCGCCGTATCAGGAGTTGCTGATGACCAGATTTGGCCGTGTGAACGAGAAAGTAGCCAATGATCGCTCCCCAGAGACTATTGACAATATCAGAGGTCATAAGTGCGTATAATATCGTCACAAACATAAATGCCCAGCCCGACATCTGTGCAATCCGTGTTGTGCTCTTTGATGCTCGCAACTCATCATTAAACAAGAACCATAGCACGGCACGCACAATGCGGCCTCCATCGAGTGGGTAGCCAGGCAACAGATTAAACACAAGAATAATCCCGTTGATCATGAAGAGTTGTGCACCTAGTAACGATATGAATGGCGATACCCCTAACCACCAGCATAATCCCCCCAACACGGTGAGCACCAAGCTCACAAGGGGACCCATGATGTTAATAAAGAAATCGTCTCGTGATGTGGGAGGATCTTTGACTATTTCGGTGATCCCACCAAGCGCATAGATCGTTATCGAACGCACTGGAACACCACAACGACGTGCTGCAAGTGCATGACCACATTCATGTAACAGCACCGACAGAAAGAGGAGTAGTGCCATGCTTGTTGCAGCAAACCACGCATTGATATCATTCACCTGTGCACGATAGAACGAATGCAACAGCACTATAACAATAACACTAATAACACCCCATCCCCAGTGGATACGTATTGGTACAGCAGCAATGCGAGCAATCTGTGGAGTAAAGCGGGACATCAACAGCCTTTCTCAAAATGAGATAAACGTGTAGTATGTCAGCATATACATTGGTTTTACCAATCTACGTCATGATAGCACAACTGGTACAAACCGCAACTGTGCAACGTACCTGTGCGACAGATGATAGAAGGAACGATCTGGAGTAACAACAAGTACCATTAGGAATTGTATAACTACAGTAACAAATGCTAATCTTTAAAAGAAAGACAATCTACATTTCTCAATGCCATTATAGTTTATTGAGGTTGTTGATATCTAACGTGAGGAGATTGTTCAATGGATAAAATAGCCCAATATCGAGCAATAATCAAGAAGATTTTACAAGAACAAGCTCATTACAAGCCAGCCCATGGTGATATTGAACCAATGGTTGTATTTGATGAAACCCACGATCACTATCAACTCCTTCTGCTTAGATAGGACATGCCACGACGAGTCCATAGCATCATTATCCATATCCGCCTCCATAATGACAAAATCTGGCTGGAACATGATGGTACAGATGCGCGTATTGCGCGACAGTTGGTTGCTACTGGAATACCCAAAGAAGACATTGTGCTGGCCTTCCATCCTCCAGATAAGCGACCCTATACAGATTTTGCTGTTGCGTAAGAAACTGTAACACCATACATCGACAACTAAAACACATACCTCCTTTCTACAGAGTGCTTCGTCATGTGGTGTGCTTGCTATTGACAGCTTCTGGTAAACGTGATAGCCTTTACAAAACAATCGCTTACATGTTTTTGTAACGCCTGATTCAATAACTAACGAGTCACAAGAAGCACATCATGGCAGACAAATATTATCAGGAATACGGTCCCATTCAACGACGTCGTTCCAGCGGCACTTTCGAAGATGAGGAAGCGGTTGTTCCACGTCCTGAGCCAACCCCAGAAGAACCAAAACAGACACGCTACCGTGCTCGACGCCAGCGCCGATCAATAGTAAAACCATTGGCGTTTATCCTGTTTGCCGTTTGTGTCGCACTGTTACTTCCCTTTGCAACCAACCTTTTTATGGGCAATCAGGTTATGCAGGGGGTGAGCATACAAGGACAGCCAGTGAGTGGTATGTCATACGAGGCGTTACAAACCGAGTTAGAAGATCAGTATGCTTCCTTCCAAACCACACCAATTACATTAGCCTTTGATGATCAGACATGGACACCATCGCTTGATCAACTTGGTGCTCGCCTGGATATTGAGGCTATGACCAATGCTGCGATGATGACTGGTCGACACGGCGGACCAGTCCAGCGTGTACAAGACCTCTGGGCGTTATGGTCTGGCGGAGTTGATATTGGGCCACGACTTATTATCGATGAACAGATATTACAGGCATATCTCTCCATCACCGCACTTGAGGTCGAACAACCACCACGTGATGCTGCTCTCAGCGTCGCCGAAGGAAAGGTAGTGCCAACGGCCGCACGCGATGGCCGTCAGGTATTGGTTGATGATACTGTAGACGATGTTATCTTATCGCTTGAGTCACTCGAACCACAGACAGTCGTTATGCGGACACGGTTGCTCGATCCAACTATTGATGATGCCAAAATGACTGTGATAGCTGATGAGGCCCGTGAACTTCTGGACACACCTCTCACCTTACGACAGGGCGACCGAAGCTGGACATGGGAACCAGAGCGCATCTCCTCATTGCTAGATGTAGCCAGAGATGATGGTGAGATATCGGTGAGTATCGATGAGCAACGTCTTGAGGCTGCCGTGGAGGACCTCGCACAAGTAGTCAATTCACCAACTGCCGAGCCACGTGTTGCGTTTAGCAACGGGGCATTGACTATTGCTCAACCAGGACAAACAGGCTGGAGACTCGAGCAGTCCGAAGCAGTCGAGGCGATTCGTGAGGCCATCTACGAAGGTGATCGCACACTCGATCTGCCAGTTGAGGAACTTACGCCACAGGTAACAGCAGAAACATTACCCGAGTTGGGCATTGTAGAAGTTGTCGGCGAAGGAAAAACGAGTTTTGCTGGATCAGCCGATTATCGGATCACCAATATTAAGGCTGGAGCCGCACAACTTAATGGCGTCCTCATCGCCCCTGGTGAGGAGTTCTCCTTCAATACTCAAATCGGCGCTATTAACGAGGAGAATGGCTTTGTGCAAGGATATGCAGTGATTGGCAACCGTACACAGCTTGAGTGGGGTGGTGGTGTCTGTCAGGACTCGACCACTGTCTTTCGGGCTGCGTTCTGGGCCGGTCTTCCCATCACCGAGCGCCATGCCCATCCCTTCTACATTAGCTGGTATGATGATTATAGCTTCCCTGAAGAGGCTGCACCAGGAATGGATGCCGCTATCTTTACCGGTGTACAGGACCTCAAATTCGTGAATGATACCGAAAACTGGTTGCTGATGGAAGCGTTGGTTGACGAAGTCAATCAGGTGATGACGGTACGACTGTATGGCACAAAACCAAACCGTACTGTGACAGTCAGCGGCCCAAACATTGACAATGTAGTCGCGCCACCAGCCACACCTGTCTATCTCGAAGACTTTACACTGGCCGCAGGAACGGTACAGCAGACAGACACTGCGCGGCGGGGAATGGATATCTCGGTGTACCGCATCATCAGTGAGAATGGCGTACAGCAAGAACCAGAGCTATTCTTCACACGTTTCAAAGCATGGCCAGATGTCTTTGTACGCGGCACCGGTCAATAAGTTCATACTGACTCTTTGTGGGGTACAAATCACCGCAACTTTAACTTTCCACAATCATTCAATCTACTCAACACGAGCAACGGCTTCCCAACCACTGACCTACCGCAACCTGTAACCTAAAACACCAACCTAAAAACCAAACAGCGCGGTTGCATCACCGCGCTGCTGTTTTCGTTTTGCTGTAAAAAATGATTGGTTTAAGATGGAGGTTCTTCTTCAGTTAATTCTGTAGCAGGTGTACCAACCGGCATCTGGAATTGCATCACTCGGCCATTGCCACGATCAATGACATAGACACCGCCATCGTCAGTAGCTGCTAAGCCACTGGGCAAAGAGAATGACGCAAAATCGTCGCCTGCGCCACCCCAACTGAGCAAAGGTTCACCAAACGCATCGGTATACATAACCAGATTCCTGCTGGGGACACTCACAAAGATCTGCCCATCTTCACCAGCAGAAACAAACGGATCATCATAGCTGTTGACTTGCCAGCCATTCACGTTAAACGCTGTTGAAGGTATCGTGCTTACAAGGCCATCACCACTCGGCGGGAAGACCTGCACACGACCATTCCATACATCAGCCACGTAGACGTTCCCATCATCATCAACATCAACACTGGTGGGCTCATTGAAGGCTCCTGTTTCTGAGCCTTCGTACCCCCATTGATAAATGAACTCACCATCGCTATCAGTCACCACAATACGACGATTGCCCGTGTCGGCTACGTACACATTTCCCTGAGTATCAACTGCCACATCACGCGGTCCAAAGAAACCAAACGGTTCTGCCTCATTACCTTCCTGAGTACGGTCTGTGCTCGTGACACGCTGTCCGGCGCCCAATTCTTCTATACCCTCACCCCAGGACGTCACAAATTCACCATCCGCATCAAGTTTCACGACTCGGGCATTCCAGGTATCGGCCACATAGATGTTATCATCACTATCAATCGCTAGCCCACGGGGCTCATGAAACTGACCTTCCCCACTCCCAAATGATCCAATGGAACGAAGAAAGCTACCATCTGGCTCATAGACGTTAATACGATGGTTGAATGTATCGGCCACATAGACATTGCCTTCGCTATCAAGGGTCACATCACGTGGCTCATTGAGCTGACCTTCGGCCTGACCGGAGGAGCCAATAATCTGCTGTGAGACAAGTTTGTATGCACCACCTGGCGCACCTGCACCATCAGTTGCTCCCGTAGGTGCCAGATCACGTCGGACCCAGACCTCCATCTCACGGCCATCAAGCTGTAGCGGATCGGGGAGTTCGCGCCACATCAGGTATGCAGCGGTATCTTGCCAGTGTGAACGATCGAATGGCCATAGAATTGGTGCGAGCAACCCACCGAATTGCGCAGCCTCTAGGCCAGCGTTGTTACAATCCTCACGAGCTTCGTCAATAGTCATTCTGCTGTAGTAAAAGCGTTTATAGCCACCACTCTGCGGATCACATTTGTTGCCCTCGGGGAACCACCAGTTCAGCGTAGAGCCATAGCGATAGACGTAGTTCTGTTCGAGCGCCTGTCGCACCGACTCGGTAAGATTACGCGACGAAATCATGACGACCGGTGCATGCTCTTGCCCTTCAGCAGGATCACTAGGGTTTACAGGAACAAGAAATGAGTCCGGTGTAATATTGTTAAAGAAGTCACTGGCACGACTCTCATACCGCTCAAAGTCACGCAGATACCAGATGAATGGCCAACTGAGACTTCCCTCTTCCGAACCATCGATAATGACCGGCATTGAATTACCCCCAACTGGATCAGCGGCACTCCGATCATTACGACTCTGATTGATAGCAAGGATGCGTAAATCATCAACGATACGCGGAACATCAGGGGACGTCTGCACATATACCAGTGGTTCTATCGGCGTATCGGGATGCTCATACACGACCATCCACGATGCACGGAGCATATACAGGCCTAACAGAAACGCCACCGTGACGGTGCTGATCGCGATGGTAGAACGCACCCCAACAAACTGAGCGATAGTTAACAGGCTGAATATCAGCACACCGCCGATGAGCAGCGGCAGTACACCCTGCAACACATTCGCCAGAGTCTCCTGAGTGGTTGCTGCGGTGGGTTCCACGCCACCAAAGCTGATACGCCACAACCCTATGCTGATTGCAACAATAATTAAAAAGAGCACTGGTGGCACGAGCAATGCTTGCACGTTCAGTGTACGCCATGACACCGACTCAAGCAGTTTGCCCAGTCCCCACGCAACAAGCAGATTGCCGGGGAGCGAAATATGAACCAGGAGCCATGGCATTTTTTCGCCAGCCCACGAGAAGACCACCAGCGATCCAATAAACCAGAACGCGAGGAACAAAGGGAACAATGGTAATGCTTGAACGGCGGGCTTTATTGTGGCCGGAGGATCGTCTAGCTGTACCGAGGACCCTTCCCGTTGTGGCACTTCCGAACGTTCTGGCTTAAGTATCGATGAGGGTTGGGTAGGTTCTTCATCCACATTCATCGTTTCTTTAGTTGCTTCAGAAGTCTCAGCACTGATCTCTTGTTGTTCGGGAAGAGGTGTTACTAATTGATCTTCTCGCTTTTGGGATGCCCATCTGGTTGGCCACTGCCACAATCCCCACGTAAAGAGATAAAGCATGGCTGCAATAGAACCGAATAATGCAAGCGGCTCATAGATTGGCAACAACATCAGATAGTAGTACCATGGTTGATCACCACGGGCAAATTCGTGCTGAGAGCCAAGCCAGTAAGCTAAACCCTGATACAAGCCATCAATCACACCACGCGGATCGGTGAAGAAGACGCTGTACATCACCACATAGAGAGATGCTAGAATACCAAGTGCGATGAAGAGCGTCGACCGTTCTTCCTGCACCAGTGACCGTAAGCGTGGCAGCAGGACTGGCTCAAGATTCCACACCCGCATCATCAGCAACCCACTACCAACCACAGCACTAATAAGGATAGCGATCCCTTGAGCATCAAGCGTATCACCGATCTGGGGATTCCAGATCTCAACAACAGTAGCAATACCAAATAGAATACTCATCCCAACAACGAGGAAACGCCGTTTCACCCACTCTCCAAGTGCACGTATAATTACGAAAGAGCCAAACAGATAGAACAAGATATAGTAGAGTTCATGAGTCGCCATTGCAAAGGCAGTACCAGCCGCCAATAGATAGAGATAAGGTGCGCGCCCAGTATCCAGGTAGCGGAAGAACCCAATAACCATCCACACCGTCCACAAGACCATCAAACCATCGTGACGAGCAAAACGGGTGAAGTAGAGGAGCGAAGGTGCCAACGCCAGTAGAATCGCCGCGATGATGGTTCCATAGCGCCCCAGGTACGGGCGAAGCCACCATACGGACGCAACCATCAGAATACCCGAGACTGCCTGCGGAATACGCGCTTGAGCATCACCATCGCCAAACAAAAAGTATGAGAGAAATGTCAGGAGATAGAGCGAAGGACCGTGATAGACAGGATCATAGCAATAAGAAGAATGTTGTCGTCCACCAGCACAAGTGAAACCACCCTCACCTGTATACAACTTCCAACTCATCCAGGCGTGTATTGACTCATCGTGATGGAGCGCCATTCGATCTAGCCCCCAGAGATGAGTCACAATACTCACCAGTACAATCCCGACCATCAACAGGGCATCAATACTCACACGCGAAAAATCAAGCGTGCGCTCAAAAAACGATGGTGGCCCCAATTCACGAGAATCGCGTGATATAGCAGACATACCTAATTCCTACTTTACTCTGTTATTGATTCGCTGATGCTTCACCCGTTCCCAAGCCAAGATCTTCCGCCACCTCTGGTCGAACCGCGAGAATAAAATCTGCCGATCCGAGTGGCACTGGTGGATGCCGATAAATCAAATATTGCCACAATTGCACTAGCGCCGTATCATCAGTAGGGTTGCGAAAAAGACGCATCAGCAACGATGAGTTCTCAGTCACCGGTGCTGTAGCCCAATCAGGTGGCAATCGATATGTGCGATCCTCGGGGAACCACCAGCGAAGCGGATACTGCTGAATACGAAAGCCTTCCAAGCTTTCTAGGTTTTGTGGATAGGTGTCGATATTCTCTTTCAACATCAACACGGCCATTACTTCTGGACCTGGTGCTGCCGATAACGCAGGTGATTGCTGTTCAGCATTGTTAAAATCACGCATATACCAGTTCCAGACCGTTTCGTTGTCATACCATATCGGCATGTCCAAACCGCCTGTACGCAGAATCGAAACTTCTTCAAGGCTCGCAATTGTGCGGTCAACATCAGGTGAGGTCTGCGTGTAGATCATCATTTCACGCGGAACATCACCCCAGCGGTAGCTCAATTGATAGGCAATACGTACGGTATAAACGGACATAACCAACGTCAGTGCAAGGAACATAGCACCCAATGCCTGTCGCACACCGCGCAGGAGGCTATAACAAACTGTAAACAAGATAATAGCCACCTGCGCACCTACAAATGTTAGTAGCAACGGTGGGGTTACGGCCAAATTAGGTCGTTGTACAGGGTTTGTCTGTACAGCAAGCACAAAAAAAGCAAAACCGACGACTGCAAAAATCAAACAGGTATAGATAATCAATAATGGCACCTGACCGACTCGAGGGAGCAGCACGTCAGCATCCACATCAGGATCAGATGGCGGGGGTACATAAGAGCGAACAGCAGTAATACCCCAATGCAGGGTACGCGCCAATGCCCATCCACCAAGGAGCGTTAAGGGTAACACAATATGCAACGTGAGCCACGGCATCTTTTCACCAGCCCAGGAATAGACCAACACTGTCATTATCGACCACCACGCCAGAAGTGCTGGCATGGCCAAAGTCCAGTCCATCGATATCGCAGAATTTCCAGATGATGGCGTAAATCGCGTATCTGACGTCGTATCCTGGTCAAGATCAACCGTACGGAGACGCCGCTTTACCAAACGACTGCTAACCATGAAACTGACCATCAGGATGCCAACACTACTCCAGAAAAGGAGTAGCGGCTCATACAAGGTCAGAATGACCAAATAGTAATAGTCTGGCTGACTACCACGCTGAACTCCATGCTGCCCAAGCCAATACAGGAGAGAACCACTGAAACCACTGATGACTCCTACCGTGTTAGAGAAGAAAGCCGTAAAAAATAACGCATATAGGACAAAGAAGAAAATCAGGGCAATCCATATACGTGGTCCTTTTGTCAGACTCGCAAAAGCTTCCAGTATACCGTCATTATGGACACGTGCCACGTCCCAGGGAGTTTGACCGTTAGCACCACGCAATCGCCAGATGAAGAAATACAGCGCAGAAAGACCAGCAACAGTGACACCAAGTGCCAGAAACATGGCCGGATGATTAGCAAACTGCCACAACTTGGCAAAGTAAACAGCAAAATTATCGTCTGGTTGGTTGCGAACACACAGGGAATAACCATTATCAGCAGTTGCTAATGGAGTAAACCCAAACACAGGGCCAGGTTCAAACTCCATCGGATTTGCTGGCGGAAAGGCATTCCCGGCAGTAGGGCACACATACGACCCACTTGCGCGTTGCACATTCCCACCTACCTCAATGGGCTCTCCTGGTAGCACAAAGACGCTTGCAACTATCGTTATACCCACAAATGCCGCAATAGAAATCCCTGGGCGCCAGACACGCCATAAAAAGATCAATCCAAGGAATGACCCAAAAATAGCCACATAGAGGAAGAAGGTCTCCATAGTTGTGAGCATCAGACCAAGAGCAGCAGCGGTAATATACAACCAATAGGCACGGCGGGTACTAACATAACGCACAATGCCAATAAAAGCCACCAATTCAAAAACGACCGCGTAGGGGTCGTGACGAATAAAACGTCCAACGTAAAGGAATACAGGTGAGATGAGAATGTATACGGCAGCCAGAATCGCTGCCCCTCGGCCAAGCTCTCGCCGAATCAAGTATGGCAACACCACAAGCACACTGCCAAATAATGCAGCCCCTAAACGCGCCGTGTAATCGTTATCACCGAAGAGAAAATAAATAAACGCACCAATGTGGTACAGAAACGGACCATGCAGTAGTGGGTCGTGCACATACCCTTCACCAGCGAACAACCTCCACGAGAAAAACGCATGGTGCGTCTCATCGTGATGTAAGGCACGATCACCCAATCCCCATAGACGCGTGAGCAAGGCACAGGCAAAAATTGCAATGTATATGCCCTGTTCAACGGTAAGAAATGGACGACGGACTGGCACATCTACAGGTGGACTGTGCTCTTGTGCTTGGACAGTAGGCGATGGAAGTTCAGCAACAGACATTGTTTATGTTACATCAGTAAGTACTCAGGTGTTGATTATTAAAGGCAACACAATCAATACACTAAGATACATATGAATAGAAAACAGATCGCGTCTTTTACTAACGCGATCTTAGCTGCATTGTACACCGATTCGTAAAAATGGTGCAACTGCGCTGCATTAAGAATTGATGAAGAGTACATATTCTCCAACAGTGTTACCGACCAGCTAGTTGGCGTAACTGTGTAATGTCAGTTAAGTAGATACTCTCTTCGTCAACATGAATCAAGCCTGCCTCACGGAACTCTGATACAACTTTGGTCACCGTCTCACGATACGAGCCAATCATCTCTGCCAGTTGTTGATGCGTATAACGAATAACTGCCGGCGGTTTGTGCGGTGTCGCTGGCTCCGGTTGACAATCCGCCAGACTCAACAAAACAGTAGCAAGGCGCTGTGGTACGCTTTTGAAGGCAATATCAGCCAGTTTTTGTTCAAGGGTACGCAGCCGTTGCCCCATAATGTCCATCAAGCGTAATGCAATTGCGCTGTCGTTCGAGAGCAGATCACGTAGCCGCACCCGACTTATTGTTCCAACGACACACTCAGACATAGCCTCAGCAAAACAATCATGTTGCCAACTCTCAGCCAGAGCCGTCTCACCAAAAATCGCCTGTGGTTCAAGGACAAAGAGCGTCAGTGCTCGACCTTCAGGCGACAATTTGTAAAGACGAACACGTCCGGTACGGATAATCAAGAGTTGGTCACTTTGTTCACCAGGAGAATAAAAGACATGACCTGGAGGATAAGCAGTATAGTTGGTATGTCGTTCAATTTGCAGACGTTGATCAGCGGTAAGGTTTTGGAGAAAATCATCGGTTGTACAATCTATCAACCGATAGATATCATTGTCATCATCTTGCTGGGCCATAAGAGCCTCACAATACCTTGTACACTATCCTTATCATTGTAGAGGTCGCACAAGGACGAAATCTCTCACCCACACGAACACTACGTTTCGTCAGAAAAACCCTCGCCGTCTAAGCCAACCAGATGTCGATGATCGTTGTGCGTTACCATGTGCCATTCCCAGCGATCCTTAAAAGACTTAGCGTGACGCCAGTGCGTAATAGCAGTGTTACGCGCGTAGAAGGATGCCTGTGATCGTGTCTGTGGGCCAAGATCAAGAAAATGAAAGAACGAGACTTCGATCACACCACCATGTGCAACGACAACGATATTCTGACCCTGATGCCGAAGGATAAGCCGCTCTAAAGCTGCCGATACGCGCATTTGAAATGCGCCCCAACTCTCGCCACCAGGAGCAATAGGGGTGTAAATTTCATCGAGAAAACGGCCAAACGTATCACTGTAACGCTCAAGCGCCTCATCGACGGTCACTCCATCAGCCTCTCCTGGACGTATTTCCTGAAGTTCGGCATCCCACTGGATAGGTAACTTTAATGCTTCAGACACAAGCTCTGCGGTCATTCGTGCACGTGGAAATGTACTTGCATAGAGCACATCTGCCGCAATCTCACCTGTTTCCAGACGTTGAGCAAGCGCACGTGCCTGGGCAAAACCACGCTCAGTCAGACCACGATCACCTTCCATACCACCAAGGATGCGCTCAACATTTGGATATGCCAGACCGTGTCTAATGATATACAGATTTGTTGTCATCTTGTTTCCGATATTGTTGTACGACGACCCGTAAACCAGGCAAAGCCTCCACGCCATGCACTGAGAATCAAAAGAATCGTCGTAAACGTGATAAGAGCAAATGTAAGAGGAGGAACACCACTTTGATTAAGCAATGCACGACCAGCTAAACCAATCAAACAAGCAGCTACCCAGGTAAGGGCGGTACGAGCAAGCATTGAACGAGGGCGTGATATGATAGTGGGATTGAATACACCAGTGAACGGTGCAAGAACAAACCAGCCAAATGCGAAGGGCGCTGCGGTAATCGCAACATCGGGTATATTTATGATACTAGCTAACCCGCGATGGCTTGCCAACCCAATCATCGCAAACGCAAGAAATGAGGCCACATCACCACCGACAAGCGTAACCGTATGCTGAAGTCCTGACGTATTTTGTGAACGTCGAGGATGATCCGTTAGTGCCATAAAGTACTTCCCTTCACGAGCCAATTATCATAAGGGAGTATACCATACCTTGCTACACTCAAGCTGAGAGAAACGGACCATGTTTAGACACTTCGCAAAGTAATAATCGTTGCCTCAGGTGGGCATAACAAGCGCAGAGGTGTCCCCCCTAACCCACGTGATACATAAAGACTCATCTCGCCTACTTGATATTGACCAATGACATATTCCACCCCAAAACGTGGTCGTGTGAAGGGTCCGAGCACTGGCAAGCGTAAATGTCCACCATGCGTGTGACCCGAGAGTTGGACATGAATACCCTGTCGCGCAGCTTCATCGGCTAGGTCAGGCGCGTGGGAGAGCAGCAGCTTGAAGGCTCCTTCGGGAACTTGGCGAAGCATACCTTGCAGGTCAGGCTGGCCATTCCAAATGTCGTCGATGCCAAGGAGCCACAAATCGGCGCCGTTCCAACGCAGACAACGATTCTCGTTGAGCAGCAGCGGAATATCCAGCAGGGTCAGCGCGGCTCGCACATCTGCCAGACCCTCCCAATAGTCGTGGTTGCCGGGGATGGCGTAAATACCAAGCGGAGCATCCAGACGACAGAGCAAGTGTGTAATATTGGGGATGGCCGCCTTCTTATGGACCAAATCGCCGGTAATAACAATTAGATCAGGTTTTTCCCGTTGCATCTGTTCAACAACCCAGTTGACATTTCGTTCAGTCTGGGCCAAACCAAGATGCATATCGGTAATCTGGCCAATACGCAATCCGTCGAGTTGCGGTGGGAGGGCAGATGAATGCAGGTCGACATGCTCCAGGATCGGCCTAGCTGGCTCAACTTTGATCATATGAGCAAGGCTTAACAGGCCCAGGCCACCCATCCCCACTGCCGCTGGCCACCCATAACGTGCAATGCCAGCCATCCCCACTGCCGCCGACATAGCCCCTAGCCCAAACCACGAACGTGCATAGATAACACGTGGTGGGTCCATCGGGGGATGACCGGGACAGTCAGTTGGCAATTTTCGTGTCGGTTGACGAACCACAGGATAATTTGTGTGCTGTGGTTCGTTTATTGTATAGGAATCAGTTGTTACTGGTATTGGTTCCAAACTTGCCATGGTATCTCCGTTATTCATACGATGGTAATCAGTTCTCTGTTTCTTCCATTCAGTATTACGCGTGATAATGACAAACAGATGAACATAGTATAGATAATATGCGTACAAATCTTTTTGTGAAGCAGCAGTCAATGCTTCCTAGTTCGTAGCAATCAATCAGCCCATGCTATACTGGCATCGGCACATAACCCATCTGGTAGCCCTGCTGCTTTGCTTATATATCTAACCTGTGAGGTCATGTGATGAGTGATGATAAACAAAACGACCCAAAACAGCGTGCATATACTGGTGATACCGTCGTCATGCGACAGGAGCGCCGTCCATCTCCAACACCACCAAACTCCCTGCCCAGACCATCACATACGAGTCGTCGTATCTGGCCGAAAATACGGCTTGCACTGATCGTAATGCTCGTGTTTCTCGTGCTTGGCATCATGTTTGCCTATATCCAAGTATTAGGCATCTCGTCACAGATTGGGGTACAGGATGTGCGCCCCAATGCACCTGTGTCATCGCCCCTTCTTGGGAGTGCCAATGTGCTCATTATTGGCGTTGATGAGCGTCCTGATCATCCAGAGGAAGGTGTCCGCAGCGACACAATGATTATTGCCCATATGGACTCAGGTGGTCGTTGGACCAGTCTGCTATCCATTCCACGTGACACGCTAGTTGAGGTTCCCGATATTGGGTTTACCAAACTCAATGTGGCGTATGGTCATGGGTATGCCAACGCAGAAACGTTCTATGGCGCTGGCACAACACCGCAACAGGGTGGTATGGCGCTTACAGCCCAGACCATTGAGGAGTTCCTCGGCTGGCCCACACGCGGTCAGCGGATCGATTATGTGATGCAAGTCAACTTTGACGGATTTGCTCAGATTATTGATGCGCTTGGTGGTGTGACTATCGATGTACCAGAACTCATCATCGACGATGCGTATCCCAACCCAGATTTTAGCACAAGACAGGTCGAGTTCCAACCTGGACCGCAGGTTATGGATGGCCAGACTGCGCTTGTGTATGCTCGTACCCGTCACGGCGATAGTGACTTTGATCGCAACGCCCGCCAGCAACAGGTTATTCGTGCTATTGTGACAGAATTTCAGCAACGTGGTCCTGTGGGACAGGTGATGACGCTACCGAATCTCCGTGAGGGACTGGACGGTGCCGTTACGACAACCATGCCATTGGGCAGAGTCGATGTGTTATTGGCGCTCACATGGGTCGGGAGTGGACTGAATCCTGATGATATTGGTCAGGTACGCTTCTCACCAGAGCTTGATCCACAGGTTGTTGAAGATGGCAACTTCAGTCTTATCTGGAGTGAAACGGGCAAACAGGCTGCGATGGACGCCATGCTGACACCACCGGGTGAAGCAACTGAGGCGGCAATAGTGCAGGTGCTGAACGGCACGGGTGTGAATGGCCTTGCCGGGCAGATCTCTGGCGATCTCGAAAGTGATGGCTTCACGATCATTCCAGCCTCCGACGCGCCGAACACAGATGTGCAGCAAACGATTATCTATGATGTGAACGGGAATAAACCACGCACGAGTCGGCGGCTGGCAAATACATTAAATGCCGACGTGCGACAGGGCACACCCGATGGAGTTACGAGTACCGCAGATATTGTGGTGATACTTGGGTTTGATGTCGCTGATCAGTAATATGTCAGATGGCTAGGCGAAGTGTGAACGAATCGACATCTCATCTGGCCATCTCGGTAGAACTGAAGTGATTGTTATTGTGTGACAGCTTCTTTGATGGCAGCAAACAGCTCATCATCCAAATGTGATTTGCTGCTCTCTAAGAGCCAGCGGCTAACCTGACCATCTGTATCAGTGTAGTACTTCACCGCATCACCATGGTCCACTTCGACTGTTGTATCGTAGACAGACACCATTGCTGAAGCATCCGCCGTTGGGCTTGCCAGCATCACCACAAACTGGCGGAACCCAAGCTGCCCGGCTGGCGAATGAGCCACCTCCACTTCTTCAAGCCCTTCCAGCATGGTTGTCAGCGTTACTGTTTCCTGGTCAGAAAGACTCCACGACGGATTGGTACGACCAGAAAAGACATCGACCACTACCCGTGACTCTTCAACAGAGATTGGTTCCAGGCCAGACGAGTCACCTTCCAACGGCTCCTCTGCACTTTCAGACTGGCCAGAGGGTGCAGGCGAACATGCAACGATACGCAGACTAATCATCAAGACAATTGATAGCAACAGGTATTTTCTAGTGGATATGAGCATAAGCGACTCCTTCGTCTTGTAAACTCAGCCATTCAGATCACGCAATTCTTCTCTGAGTTGTCTAATTTCCTGCTCTAGATCCTCAATCTGAATCGAGATCGACGGATCGGCACTAATACCGTATACGGCTGCTTGATTTTGTAAGGCGTGCAAGCGGCGCTTCTTTAAGCTTATCTGTTTTTCTAATGCTGCAATCTCTTCAGCACGCTCAGCATCGTGTGACATAAGACTTCCTCCCTGGATACTATCTGGCGCGTTGGCTCTCAAGAGCCTTTCTTTGCTTTTCAAGCTCGGCTATTTCCTGTTGCAAATGATCAATTTCTATTATGATCGATGGATCAGTATTCATGCCATGTACAGCTTCCTGATTTCTTAGTCTACGCAGACGCTGTTTCTTTAACCTCACCTGGTCTTTCAATGCTGCAATCTCCGCATCAAGTTCCTCATTATCCACATCTACGTCAGCGTCACTTGTGGAGTTGCCCTTGACGATGTTGCCCACTTCACTCACAGTTACATTGGAGTGATCAAGCTGGCTGTTCTCGATATTGATACTGACACCACCAGTACCAGTTGCATTCGTCTCTGATGGCGCAGGGGTTGGCGTCTCAAACAGTTTGCCATCAGCCGCACGGGTGTACACGACCGGAATACCCCAATCGGGTCGTCCCAATCCAATCTCGTTCATAATCGCTTTGCGGCCCTCTGTCACACACGCGTCGATGGGAAAACCCTCGGCAAGCGCACAATAAAACTCGCCTGCAAAAGCACGCGTCGATTCTTGCGGCACCGAGAACTGCATCGCAACAACGGCTGGCACCTGACCACGGATCAGCGCTGGAGCGAGGCTACGGAACGGCTCAACAGCGAGGCGGGCGCTCTCACACGCGTTGAGCACTACCAGTCGCAGACTGCTCCGATTGAGCATAATGCCAAGTTGCATAGCACTCACACGTTGCACATCACCATCATCGTCCTCAAACGACAAACGTGCATTACGACCTGACTGGTCAAAACCACCATGGCCGACAAAATGCCAGACATGAAAGTCCTGACGTAGCAACGCCTGTAATTTGCGTGGGGTCAGATGCTCTTCGACTTCAAGCTGGACCAACCCGCGCTGCACAGCTGCTGCTAACGACTCTCTGACAGACCGAAGCTCGCTTGTGACTGCATCAGGATTCGGGGGCGTATGGGCACCGGTCAAAAGCACCCTCAATGGAAGCTCAGTTCGCAATGTCGATGTTGGCAGTGCTAACGGCAAGTAGCGCACAATTGGCATATCAAGCAGTGCCAATGGGCCACGGTTGGGATCGGCAATAAACTCCCATGGTAGAGACGCTACCACACTCTCTTCAGCTGCAATACTTAACTTAAAACGCAACCCTTCGTTCGGTTGCAAACGCCCCCGACTAATCGAGAATACTTCACCAGACTTCCCCTCAAACAGCGCGTCAAAGAGTAATGTTCCCAGCTGATGTAGTGCGTCCTCGTCTGTGTCGAGTTGGCTCAATCGTTGTTCGAGTTCCTGATAGGTTGGTGTATTGGTGGGCAGACGTAATATGCCCTGTGCTTCACCACCAGGAGACTGAATGAAATAAGGAAAGGTGTCACCATTTGGCGGCTGAATAGTAATTTCAAAGTCGTGATAGATGTTGAACATAATCGTGCTCCTGATTGTGAGGCTTTCTAACGAACGAGCACAGCGTGGAGCGAATATAAGTCGTGGGTATTATACGTCAATGGGAAGCTAATCGGCAATCTTACTGAAAGAGATCACCGATCAATTCATCAGGATCTGGCTGGAAGGGCCACACCATAATGCCAGCCGTACTATCATCACGCGCAACATCAAGAGCGGTCTGCAGATCTTGGGGAAGTTCTTCAAGGGTACGGGTAGCATCAGGGCCAGTTGGGAAGCCAATCTCCGTAATAAGAATCGGCTTGTCCAGATCAAGGGCATGGAGTTCGGCATTCGCACGATGAAGATCGGCAGGAAAACCCTCACCATAATACCAATGAGCGCGGTAACGACCACTATCATACGGGTCGTCGTCATAATAGTGGTAGGAATACAGATCAACCACCTCGGCCAGATGAATATCGGCTGTATCGGGTTTGAAATAGTTCTTGCCAAAGCCCATACTCACCGTTACAAGGCGCTCAGGATCGAAGCGCTTAACTTCGTCGTATATGGCAACTACAAAACGTGAGCGCTCCTGTGCCAACTCGAAGCACAGAGGAAAATCACCATTGTCCCAATCCCAACAGCGCGGGTCGATGGGGCCACCGAGATCAGGCTCATTGAACACGTCCCAGGCGAGGACACCCGCCCGGCCAGACAGATACTCGATAACCGGACGCACATGGAGATCAAGAGCAGTCTCATAGTGCTCTGGGCCAAAACGATCCTGTGGATACTTGACGAGAAGTACTGGCATAACATAAATGCCATGTTCGTTCGCGACATCGATGAAGTCATCAAGATGGGAGAGAGGAATCGAAAGGTCGTAATTGGGGTCAACTTCACGTGCGCCGCCGAAAGCATAATAGTTCAGAAATATCCGAACTGTATTGATGCCCAGACCTTGCAGCCGCTCCATATCCGTGGCAATGGCCGCAAGATCCCAAGGACAATTTCCATCCGCCCCAAATTGAATTTCTGGACACATGCTTAGATCAGCGTTGAAGGTGTGAACATAATTTGTACCTCGCACCTCCAGTATCTTACTACCAGCACGCAATTGTATACCGTCAACTACTACTGGTTGTAAAGAACCAGAAGGCTGCGGCGTATAAAGCGAAGCACAACCAACAGCAAGTAGGCAGATCAGCGGGCATACTAAACGAGAAACGGTCGATAAATGAAACATTGATCATATCACACTAGAAACAGACATACGAGATACTTTATTACGCAAGTTTTCTTCGCATAAAATCTAGCACTTCTGGATCAATGTGTGTCTTGCTCACCAAACGTTCTTCCAGATTCTCAACCCCCCCATACTGTTCAAGGGCTGATTGTGTGGCTTCGTCGTGTGTTCCACTAATGGGGCCATCGTAGAAACCAGCCTTTTGAAGCAACTGTTGTAGCTCCCGCGCAATTGGCTCACTGATCGCCATAAGATCCTCTTGGCGTGGTCGAGTCAGATAGAAGCGATGTAATTGGAGTAACCGGACAAGCTCGGCAACTGGATTCTGGTGATCATCCACACGCAGATCGACGTACCGGTCGAGGAAACCGCCATACGAGCCACCCTGACGTGCAACATACAAAGCTGCAGACTGTCGCCCACGTCGATCACCACCGGTCTGGTCACCAACTTGCAATGCTGCGAGTAAGCGCTCAGCCAACTCACCCTGGGTACTGGTGAAGGCAGTGGCCATGTTATCAACGACGGTTGAACTGCTCAGAATATTCCCCTGTATCGTAAAACCATTTCCTGTTACATGCCCGGCCCAGTCAAGACATTTCTTACCGGTATACGCCGCGGCACGTCCTTGACTATCGACAATGCCAACTTGTCGATGATCGCGCTGATCATCATCAGCAAGCAATGTTTGGAGCGTCTCTTCGGCAGACTTACCGGACACCATCAAATCTAACCCTCGCGGACCATAACTCATATTCCCCAATGCCTGTGTCGCAATAGCACCAGCATCTGAACGCACCCAGGGAACAACCGAACCAACCCCTAAAAACTTTGAGGCAACCGCTACTCCAAAATCGTCATTCTGTGGATCGTACGCAACGATGGAAAAAGTGGCAATAATGTCATTTCGCATAGGACTGTTTTTCTATTGGCTAATATGTTTACTCCAAAGTTCGAAGTTCAAGATTGTCGAAGATGACTTCTGCTGGCACATCGCTTGAAACGGCAAGCATTCCATAACGTGCACTACCTGTATTAGTCGGAATCTCAACACTGGCAAGTGGCTGGCCATTTGCGATAAGTTGTACCTGTGATCCTTGCATCCGCACCACAAGACGATTCTGAGCGTCGCTTCCGTTGATGATTGCTGAACTCTCACCTTCGGCAAGAACGGTCGTGTTCCCAGCAATACGTTGTTCTAATTGATAGCTTGCTTCAGCAGGATTGATAGTAAAACCTAAAAAGTTTTGATCATCAAGATAGCGTAGGAGTACCCCCCCGGATCCACTAATGACTTGTACATCGACACCAATGCTTACATCCCGTGGCGCATTTGTACGAAAACTCCAAATATTCCCAATGCCTGGATCAACGGCAATACGATATTGGCTGTTAAGATAACCGATACGCCAACCACGACCAGAAAGACTGGCCCACTCCACGCTATCAAATCCATCTGCTACTAATATTGTACCACTCTCTTCAGGTGGCTGGGTAGGCGGAACTTCCGTTGGTGGTACCTCTGTTGGTGGAATTTCGGTTGGGACTTCCGTTGGTGGTACCTCTGTTGGTGGAATTTCGGTTGGGACTTCCGTTGGTGGTACCTCTGTTGGTGGAACAGGTACATCAGTTGGTGCAGGAACAGCCGTAGCATCTGAAAATTCTGGTGTGGTCTCAGTAGCCATCTCAGCAGCTACAGGTTCTATTCGCGCTTCGGAAACACCAATACCAAAAGGATTTGCTGACTGAAAGATAAACCACGTAACTATCACCACAACGACAATGCCAGCCAAACCACTAAAAAGCATGAAGGGGGGAATTGTTTTACGTTTATCATCAGAGGTACGTGGTTGTGTTTGTGCTTCCAGTTTGGCCAACAATTCAGCACTGTCACGATAGAAAGGATTGATCTGTTGAAGTTGCCGCAATACCCCGATGGCTTGCAATTTTCGACCAGCTGTAAGATGTGACTGCGCTTGATCGTATAATTCAGCCTGATAATCACGTGGTTGTGCCTGTGGTATTGGCGCTTGACCTGATGCAGATTGACGTTTTGGAATAGTACCGGGAACCAAATTAAGATTGTACGCACTCCGCGCCCGAGGGTCACTTAAAACGCTGTAGGCACCTGTAAGACGCTGACTACGCTGCTGTGCATACATTTGCTCATCAGACGAAGCGTTTACAAAGCGATCAGGATGATACTTTGATATCTCACGGCGATATGCACGCCGTATTTCATCGAGCGATGCTGTTCGCTGTACGTTCAGCAACTCGTAAAAATCTAAATCTTCAAAGTCCGGCACGGGGTACTCCTGTCTGCAACGGCCGCGCCATTATAGACGAGTTGGCTGCGTTTGACAAACCGTACTACAGGGAAGCATGCCAACCCATTTGACTATAACGTATTACTCTAAATAATCCCGCAACTTTTTACCCAAACGCGGATGGCGTAGTTTTCGTAATGCTTTTACTTCGATTTGGCGAATCCGTTCACGAGTGACACCGAATTCTTTCCCTACTTCTTCAAGTGTGCGACTATGACCATCCTCTAAACCAAAACGCAACTGTAATACTCGACGTTCACGCTCAGTGAGCTGATTCAGAACTTGTTCAACCTGTTCGCGCAACATCTGATGACTTGCCGCATCGGAAGGAGCCAGCACCTTCGAGTCCTCGATAAAATCACCTAACTGGCTATCTTCTTCTTGACCAACAGGCGTTTCCAAAGACACTGGTTCAAGCGATGTCTTACGGATTGAGCGAACTTTTTCTACCGGCATATCAAGCGACTTCGAAAGTTCTTCGTCCGACGGGTCACGACCCAATTCCTGCAGTAACCGACGCTGCTCACGCAAAAGACGATTTATCGTCTCAACCATATGGACAGGAATACGAATAGTACGCGCTTGGTCAGCAATTGCCCGTGTAATAGCTTGACGAATCCACCACGTCGCATAAGTACTAAATTTGAAACGTTTCAGGTAGTCAAATTTTTCAACAGCGCGAATAAGGCCGACATTACCCTCTTGGATCAAGTCCAACAAGCCCAGCCCACGACCGATGTACTTTTTCGCGACACTCACGACAAGGCGCAGGTTGGCTTCCGTGAGATGCTCACGTGCAATTTTACTTGCATCAATAGCACCATTCCAACTGCGCCACAGAGTCATTTCCTGACCTACAAAAAATGAAGTAACTGTGCTCTCATCTGGCCAGTCAGTACTCTGATTGAGCGTTTCTTGCAATTTGGCCGGTAATAGCTCAAAGATAATCATAGATTGTGACAAGAGCTGATCGATATTTTCGGCTGGTAACTCATATTCTTGCGCGACAGCATTCAGATGTGCATCAAATGTTGGTTTCTTCTCAAATGACAATTTATCTTGCAAATCGAGAAATTCGCGCAAACGCGATGGTGGAAGATGTGTCACATCTTGATTGAGCAATGTGCACAACTCACGCAATACCGTATAGGCAATGGGCCAATTTTTCACGAGACGTGCATACATGGCGGTACCAACACGTGGTACATTGGTAAAAATCCAATCTGCACCTTCTTGTGTCTTAATGGCACTCACGTACTCACCAATCGCAATTTTCTCTGCCAGATCACGTTCTTGGCTTGTCTTGAGCAACGGTACACGGCCTATCTCCCGAAGATACATACGAACCGTGTCGTTAACACTGATACCTTCGACATTCAGACCATTTTCGAGGTCAGCGTCATCATCAAAAGACACCTCAACATCCGAGCCACCAGAAATAATCTCATCACGAGTTGACACACCTGCTTGCGACAAGGCCGTCTGGATCTTTTCCAACTTATCAAGGTCTGCCTCAGGATTAGGAACCAATTGTAAAACTTCACTCTCAATGACATAACCACGTTGACGACCAATAGCAATCAAATCTTGCAGATTGTTGATGGTATTTTGCCCCGATTCATTTTCGTCGGTATCCCCACCTATTGTGGTAACACTGTTGCGAGAATTATCGGTTGGTAGATTGTTATCAATCATAATATCTTTATGATTCGCCATGATTGCCCCCCTCAGGCCGTGCGAAGTGCATGGAGATCAGCGTACGTCGAACTTCGTTTAGGTATACTAATAGTGTCGATATATTGCTTAAGCTGAATAATACGCTCAAGCAATGCGTAACGTTCTTCGTCGTTGTGTGCCTCCACCTCTTCCTGACTACAACGATCTTTCCAACGACGTGCCAAACGTAATTGTAGGATTGTAGCACATTCTAGACCATCGTTCATATAACGATATGACTGTGAGTCTGGTAGATGAATGTGCATAATATGACGAACCTGTTCAGCTAGTACTGCGTCCAATGTCGTAATCCAGTGTTCAATATCGGTGTCTGGTGCTTGCTCCATCCACGTTTGCCAAATAGCACGATTATCAGCCCGATCAAACAATTCCAACAAGATCCCCGTTATCATTTCGCTTACAAGCGGAAACAATGATATATCACTTTTCATCTTTTCCTGGACCGCCGTTCGCATTGAAGGATATCGTAATAATAGGGCAAGGAGCGCATCCTCACGCGTTGTCGGAGTATCTCCCTCAGGCTGCTTGATGGCCTTAGTGCGTGTTGGTGTGGGTCGTTGTGAGCCAGGCAAAGCAGCACGAATAACATGATCCTCTACTTCTACTAAACGCGCAACTCGCTGAATATAGTGTGCTTGCTCGATTGGATTCGACACTTGTACCAAAAGGGGCGCCAGACGTGCAACCGCATCAGCTTTTCCACGCGCACTCCGTAAGTCGAGATCGCTGGTCAATGCTGCGATGTAAAAGTCCATAATCGGCTGAGCGTTTTCTACTAAAGCCCGCCACTGTTCTGGATCAGCCTGAATGACATTATCAGGGTCCTGCCCATCTGGCATGGCAATGACCCGTATCTCTGTTGTGGTATCAGCCCCCCACTGCATCACCCCCTGTGGCGTCGGAACTGTTATCACATCGCCTTCTGATTGATGACGAAGTGTTTCGATTCCTTTGAGAGTCGCATTAATTCCCGCTGCATCTGCATCTAGTGCAAGATAGATACGTTTGGTCAGCTTTTTGAGTACAGCAGCATGCTCACTTGTCAGGGCTGTTCCTAATGGGGCAACAACATTGCGAAACCCATACTGGTATGCCACAATAACGTCTATATATCCTTCAACGATCACAGCCGTCTCTTGGTTACGAATTGTTGAACGTGCAAGATCCAGGCCATACAAAATGTGACTTTTGTCAAACAGAGGGGTTTGTGGAGAATTTAAATACTTGGGATTCGCATCACCAAGCGCACGCCCTCCGAATGCAATGACTTGACCTTTGACATTCCGAATAGGAAACATGAGCCGGCCACGAAATCGATCATAATAGCCACTTCCATCACGTTTAATCGCCAAACCAGCAGCTTCCACTTCCTCTGGCTCAAAACCTTTGTGGTTGGTCAGATATGCCAGCAATGCAGACCAATCTTCTCGAGAGTAGCCAAGTTGAAACGCTTCGATAGTTGCGGCATCGAATCCACGCTGTTCGACATACGCACGTGCGGCGACGCTATGAGGAGATTTGAGCAACGTATGCTGAAAGAACTTAGCTGCGGCGGCATTGATTTCCAAAAGACGTTCATGCAACTGATGGCGTTGCTCATCAGCTTCAGTACGGGGCTTCAATTCCACACCAACACGATGTGCCAGCATTTCAAGCGTTTCACGAAACTCCAGACCTTCTCTTTGCATCACGAAATCAAAGACAGTCCCAGATGCTTTGCATCCAAAACAATGATAACTTTGCGTTTCAGAGAAAACTGTAAAGGCCGGAGTGCGTGTATTCTGATGAAATGGGCAAAAACCCACGTAGTTGCGACCAGCTTTGCGGAGCTGGACGTATTCTCCAATAAAATCAACAATATCTATACGTTCTTTGACGGTGTCAATAACTGAGTTCATTATGTATTAATAACAGCATCTATAACTAAAAGCATGACCATATCTACACACATTACCCCCCCCAAGTTGTCGGAACATATAATTTCTTAAAGGTCTCAATAGCATAACGATCCGTCATACCAGCAATATAGTCGATCACTGCACGTGTGGTAGGTTCGCTACGATCACGATTAATTTGTTGGAGTTCTGCTGGTAGTTCTTCGGGATGCTCAAGGAAATGTATAAACAACATCTCTATCATCACCTTAACTTTGCCATCATCCAATTTTGCTTTCGAGTCAAGATACACATTCTGATACATAAATTCACGTAACGCGTTTGTAGCGTTCAAAATATGATCACTCAATGCTAGTTCCTGTGGTTCGGGAGGTGTCCCTTCTCCGGTCACCCACCAATTATGATCGATGAAATCGCACACCATGGTGTTGATACGTTGAGAATGCGTATCACCAAGCATCTCAATTGGTTCAGAAGGTAAATCGCCCCGATCCAACACACCTGCACGTATCGCATCATCAATATCATGATTGATGTAAGCAATTGAATCAGCAATCTTAATAATTTGGCCTTCCAATGTACTGGCCGTCCCCCATGCCTTTGCGGCGATACTGCGACGCCCTTTGGAATGCATGAAAATACCTTCTCGCACGGGATATGTCAAGTTCAAGCCACGACCCTGTTTTTCCAGAACCTCTACAATTCGCAAACTCTGTTCGTTATGGCGAAAAGAGTGTCCCAATGCTTTGGAGAGCGCTGTCTCACCAGCATGGCCAAAAGGTGTGTGACCAAGATCGTGTCCCAGACCAATGGCCTCCACCAAGTCTTCATTCAATCGCAATGCTCGTGCTACAGTTCGTGCAATTTGTGTTACTTCAAGGGTATGGGTGAGACGAGTCCGATAGTGGTCTCCAACTGGTGCAATGAAGACTTGTGTTTTGTGTTTCAATCGCCGAAAAGGTTTGGAATGGAGGATGCGATCACGATCACGTTGAAAACGTGTACGTACTGCCGACTCTATTTCGGGATAATCTCGTTGAGCGACATCGCTGAAAGCAGCAAATGGCGACAAGAGCGTGCGCTCTTGCGTTTGGAGCCATTCACGAACACTCTTATGAGCAGAGGTGTGACCACTCATATACAATGTCTCCCAGATTGATCAAGAATAGTGTAGTTAGCAAATCTAACTACAGTAAACATGATACGAGAAAACAAAGTCACAAATAGCGGAACGATGAAGATAACATTTCTTTATCTAAACCCACCACAGATTATGATGCTTCATATTGTGGTACTTCTTCATTCCTTGGCATTGTACTACTTCTTAACCCGCGATGCAAAGCTATGACCAATGCAACTACCACATGAATGACAACAATCGCTTGAAAGTAGATTGCGTGTCCATTTCCACTGGCAGCCTCCTGGGCAGCGGCTGTCTCCACAAAACAACTTACAAGATTGAATGATCCGGTTAATACTGTACACGATTCATAACGTGCGGCAACGAAAGGCGAGAAGAAGTAGACACAAAAACACACAAATGCGGCCCACCAGCGCTCAGTGGGCCGGGCAAAAAACCAACCCCAGAACATGGCAAATGGAATAGCAAAAATAATCCATACCAGAGAGCGAAACATCTCATACTGGTAAGGATGCGCTATTAAACTTCGGTTATATATAGCCCAAATTGTTCCAACAAGGGCAGCTCCAAAGATGAAGAGAAATGTTTTGATATCAAATTTTTGTTTTAGCATAGTGGGGATTATAGCACAGGTAGCGGAATTCTTCAGCGACAATCTTGGGTAAACAGATAAAATACTGCTCATCCTATTCAGCAATCTTTATTTTCATTAAAAAATAATAAAACAAAACCCCAGCTTGCAAGCAAACCAAAAAAGTATGCCCTGATCCCGACATATTTTAACGACTTGTGGTATCATAAATTTTGTAATATTAAACCATCACTATAAGGAGTTGTTGTGACTCTTTTGCTCTTGATACGGCATGGAAAGAACGATTGGGTACACGGTCGCCTCGCTGGTTGGACTCCTGGTGTACATCTGAATGATGAGGGGCGCCAGCAAGCCATCACATTGGCTACACGACTAGCATCGTTACCCATTGATACAATCTATACAAGTCCGTTGGATCGCACCGTTGAGACTGCTCAGGCGATTGCTGGGCCTCGTGGCCTGACATTGCACATTGTCGAGGGCCTTGGTGAAGTTAAATATGGGGAATGGCAGGGAGCTGAGCTTAAAGAGTTATATAAGCACGAACTCTGGCCCGGTGTTCAGCACTATCCTAGCGGGACACGCTTCCCTGGAGGTGAAACACTTGGTGAAGCCCAGATGCGAATGGTATCAACACTGGATACACTGCGTGCCCGGCATCCCCAAACGATGATTGCGGTAGTATCACACGCAGATATAATCAAACTGGCCATCGCTTACTATGTTGGTATGCATATGGATCTCTTCCAACGTCTAGAAATCAGTACATGTTCGGTAACGGCTGTACAATTTACAAAGATGGGACCACGCTTGTTGGCCTACAACGATACCGGATCACTGGAACACCTCCAGATCAAACCACAACAGTCAGCCACAGAACAGAAAACAGATGATCATGTCACACAGAATGGTCAGGCTGGCACCAAAGAAACTACCAATGCTGAATTGGCAACCGATCACATAAATGAGAATACCAACACACAATCAGAGGAAACGCACGTATCAACTACTTCGACAGACAATGGAATTTAGATTGAGTATTATTTAGATACAAGATAAAAGATAATGGAACCCGAATTCACCTACGATCTTGATCCTGTTACCCGTATTACGGCTGATGCTGTCGGCGAACCAGGTCAACGTATCTTCTACATTCAGGCACGCCGTGATCACGATCTGGTATCATTGATAGCCGAAAAAGAACAGGTAAAGGCACTAGCCGAAATTATTGACCAGTTCCTTGAGGAACTCTCCGAAAAAGAGCCATTACTTACTGCATCAGAGACGCTAATTCCACTAATCAACATGACATTAGAAGAACCACTGGAACCTATCTTTCGGGTATCAGAAATACAGTTTGGATACGATAAAGAGCGTGATGTCGTGATACTTCTCATTCACGGCTTCCCACAGGATGATGATGGAGAATCACCAAGCGTCAGATTTGGCGTCACACGACAACAAATACAAGCACTGAGTCAACATGCAACACAAGTTGTTGCCAGTGGCCGTAAAATTTGTGGCAACTGTCTCCAACCAATAAATGCTGATGGCCATTTCTGCCCACGAATGAATTAGCTTCATGCACGCTGTATACATGAAAGAAGTGGCTAGACATCCAAACAACAACAACCCTTCGTTAGATATAACATGAATATACACGAATCAACTGAAATGGATGCAGCATCGATTCTTGAGCTTTTAGCAACAGGCGAATTAGAAGTTCAAGGCATGTTGCCCTGGAGCAGTAACTATACACTCCTCGCCAGTGTGCAACATAAAGACATGCAAGGACTAGGAGTCTACAAACCACGTCGTGGCGAACGTCCTCTGTGGGATTTCCCGCGCGGAACTTTATGTCAACGTGAAACAGCTACTTACATCCTAAGTGAGATGTTGGGCTGGTTATTAGTACCACCTACTGTTTTGCGAGATGGACCATATGGCATTGGTTCTGTACAGCTGTTCATAGATGCCAACCACGAGGAACACCTCTTTACCATGCAACAAGAGGGAGGCTTTGAGTTTCAGATTGAACGCCTGTCGGCATTTGATTTTCTCGCCAACAATGCTGACCGCAAGAGCGGTCATTGCCTCAAAGGTTCTGATGGACGAATCTGGGCCATTGACCACGGGTTATGCTTTCATACAGAATACAAACTGCGAACCGTTCTTTGGGACTTCGCTGGTCAGGATCTACGGACCGATATCTTTGAAGATGTAAACAAGCTTCACGAACGTATGCATGCCAAAGACTCAGCCTTTGACATATTTGACCAGTTGTTGTCGCAGAGTGAAGTACATGCACTTCGTCGTCGCATAGATACCCTTGTTCATACAGGGAAACACCCAGAACCTGGATCAAGCCACTGTGTACCCTGGCCACCAGTATAATACGGAAACAAGCCCTTCTAACTCCTCTGCCCATGTGACGTGTTGACAAATGACTTGCGCACATGCTACATTGCTATAACGTCTGTTCCAAAAGTAACAATTAAATACTACTCTCATCCTGCTTAGTATAGTAGGTGTACAGCCAGAAGAATCATACTGGTTCTCCTGGTTATCACGCTGATATTGTCAGTATCAATGGTACAACCAAGAAACAGCAGTTTTTGTGTATTGATTATGGGTACATACGATAGTAAAATACTATTCATTGTTTTAAGGGAGGATCACTGTGGATCAAACGTTAGGAACGGAAACACGACCTCTACGTATTGCTATTGTCGGTGCAGGACCAGCGGGCTTCTATACCGCTGAGGCGTTGTTAAAACAAAAAGATCTTGTCTGTTCTATAGACTTCTTCAATCGCTTTCCAACCCCCTTTGGCCTTGTACGAGAAGGCGTCGCACCCGATCATCAATCCATCAAAGCTGTAACACGTATCTATGATCGCATTGCACAAAATCCGCAAGTTCGTTATTTTGGGAACATTACCTTCGGCACAGATATCCATCACGAAACCCTAAAACGATACTATGATCAAATCGTATATGCAGTTGGAGCGCAAGCAGATCGACGGATGGGCATACCCGGCGAAGATCTCTCTGGAAGCTTTCCTGCAACTGCGTTTGTTGGTTGGTACAATGGACATCCTGACTATCAAGATCTCGAATTTGATCTCACCCATCCTCGTGCCGTCGTCATTGGTAATGGAAATGTTGCTATAGATGTCGCACGTATTCTGGTCAGTTCCCCGGATGAGCTTGCCAAAACCGATATTGCTGATGCTGCGCTGGCCAAATTACGTGAGAGTAAGGTACAAGAGGTTGTCATGCTTGGTCGCCGAGGCCCAGCACAGGCAGCTTTTACCAACGCTGAAATCAAAGAATTGGGTGTCCTCACCGATGTCAACCCTATCGTTGACCAGGCTGATCTCGAACTAGATGAACATAGTTCTCTCGCACTGGCAGAAGATAAGGTTGCAACCAAAAATGTAGATATCTTACGTGGGTTTGCTGCGCGGACAGAACATCCTGGACCTCGCAACATTCATCTGCGATTTCTCGTATCCCCGGTAGAAATCCGTGGACACAACGGGAAGGTAACAGCGATCACGATTGAGAAAAACCATCTTGTAGTCGATGAAAATGGTGGACTACGCGCCCGTGGCACAGGGACATTTGAGACTTTTGATGCTGGTTTGGTACTGCGTTCTGTTGGGTATCGTGGTGTTCCACTCGAAGGCGTACCGTTCGATGAAGTTTCCTACAAAATCCCCAACATTGCGGGGCGCGTGATTCATGCCACCAGCGGTGATCCACACGAAGGAGAGTATGTAGTCGGTTGGGCGAAGCGTGGGCCAACAGGTGTCATTGGCACCAACAAACCTGACGCTGTTTCAACGGTTGTCTCAATGATAGAAGATCTTAACCACCTTACTGGCATTGCTGATGAAAATAGAGATCCGGCCCTGATTGAAAACGTACTCAGAGAAAGCAAGCCGAACTATATTACCTATAGTGATTGGAAAGTGCTGGACACTCATGAAATCACCCAAGGCCAAGAGCAAGATCGCCCACGGGTAAAGGTTACCCGTGTGCCAGAGATGCTAACTGTCATCAATGAGGGGTAACAACAAACTCTATATTGACTGCTGCAATAAAAAAACACAGCCTTAAGGCTGTGTTTTTTGTGTCTGGTGGGGACGGAGGGAGTCGAACCCTCACGGATTGCTCCACAAGTTCCTAAGACTTGCGCGTCTGCCATTTCGCCACGTCCCCGTACACCAGACGATTGTACCATAGCACAGGAAGCGAGGCAAGTATCATAGGCAGTCCCAAGCAAAACTACTCTATGCTGTATGGATGCACTCCACCATAATCATTCCGCAGAGCCCTGCCAAGTTGTATAACCGTGCTCAGGGCTCCTCTCAGTTGATTTCGTACTGTTATGGTTGACTGAGTGGAGATTTCTGTGGACGTTACTCGTTGTTCTGCTTCGGACAAACGTGAGTAATATTCCATACTCCAGAGATAAATATCTCCCTCAACACAACTATCGAGATACGACACAATATGTTGCCGACGAACCATATGAACAATTGGCATGTAAACAGTGTCGTACCAACTCGCGGCAGCAATATGCCGTGGAATATATCGATTCCACTCGGTTTGCAACTCTTCACGATAGACATTGATATGTTGGATGAGTTTGGGATATCCCCCAAGAAGCGTACAATGAACCATGTGTGTTGGACGTGAAGTCAGCAATTTGGTTGTTTCCAAAAAACGCTGGCGCTCTTCATACAATAAAATACGCCGTGCATCAGCTAGTCCATCCAACGCCGAGTCAATCACATACTCAGTAACATATGCAGGAAGAAAAACCTGCCCACGGGAACGAGCAAATTGCACCCGCTTATTACCATCCTTTACGAAATATGTTTCACCAACTTTATACAACGTTACTGGTGCTAAAGCGACTGCATCATTACGAGATCTATTTTGTGATCGATTCCGTATTCTACTATGGTTACCAGCCTTCAACCGTTGATTAATGTCATCGTATGAGTGTACTTGATCCACAATCATATAGATCGGAACAGACTGTAGACCACGATCATAGATTTCGTAAACATATGGTTGAGTTGGTTGGTCAGAATGGTGGGAGAGCAATTGTGGTCGTTGACGCACTAGGTCATCGACTGCTGCACGCAATGTTTCCCAACGAGCAAAGCGGTTCTCCAATGTCGATTGGCAAAGCACTCGGTCGGCCATTCGCAATCTTCCTTATCCGTGATAATTTTATCGGAGTAAAAGGTCACCTCTCTGTAACACGAATACGTGGTGTCCAGAATACTTATTACAAACTGAACAAGGTCATATAGACGGCATCTGTAGATGGTGTTATCTGCATTCTGCAAATACACAGTTGCACGCTATTGTGCGCTAATTAAGCTCAGGATTGTGTTGCCGCCGTTGGAATTTCTGTGCCATACAGCCAAGATACATCAGTGCATCTTTTACTGAAATTCATACTATGCGCTTGTAGGTTGTTTTTGTATACGTCTGTATTGTAACATAAGAATTGCAAAAGCTTGTCACTGACCCAACAGCATTTTGACAAAACAAGTGCATAGTATGTGCAGTAAATCTTGAGCAAATGCTAGCCTTCTGCTGAACGCTCACGCTCTATACGCTTGTTCCAATAACGAACTAATCCCTGCCAGGTCTGTTCAAGCGAGATTGCCTGTTCGTAACGTACCCCTAGCTCACTCTCGGCAGAAGCGCCCAGATCAGCATCAGCACGTGCCTGCAACTGGGCAACCTGTGTCGCTTCATCAACACCACTCAGCATTCCTTCACGTACCATATCGGCCCACTGGATCAAGCGTGTGCGGTAATCGTCAACGTATGCTGTAGGATTGTCCATCGCACCAAAATGCGTGAGCAATAACCACTTTGGTTGAAGATCCAACACCATATTGAGAGTTTGAACCCATGCCTCAACGTCAATATCAGGTGGTGGAGAAGCTGGACGCGCATGCGACGCACCAGGCAGACAAACTCCACCATTGTCGCCGATAAACGCAGCACCAGTGGCTTCTTCAAAATACACCACATGATGTGATGCATGGCCTGGTGCATCATAGACGTGTAGCTTACGTGAGCCAAATGTTAGCGTCTCACCACCACTCAGCGGTATAACATTGTCCTCCGGAACGGCACGAAACTCACCCCAGAGATAATCCATCATATCTCCGTACAGCCGCGTGGCACTACGCAGAAGTCGCTCTGGTGCAACCATGTGTGGTGCCCCACGCTGATGGACATAAACCTTGATATGTGGATGAGCGGCAACAATCGTACCAGTAGCACCAGCATGGTCAAGATGGATATGGCTCAACAGCACCGCACGAATATCAGCAAATGTGAGCCCGATTTTCTGCAATCCGGCTTCAAGATGGGGAAGAACAGTGGCAGGCCCTGGATCAACAAGTGCTGGCTCATCACCAAGCAGGACATAGGTTCCAATCACGCCGGGTCTATCGAGATGATGATCATCAATCAAACGAACTTCGTCGGGCAACATCATTGTGTCAACGAATGTCATAAAAAACCCCTGTCTATGCGATGACAAGGCGTCTCATTATAGGAGTATCTACCATGATTGTATGCAACCAACATTGCTCACACATACCAACAATCTGGTAAACAGAAGACCCTCCTCATCGCCTATGAATATGTCGCTTTAACACAGGTCCGGTTACAATTAGTATACTATATACTTGATGAGACAAAAACAAAGCATGAGCAGGCTGCACAAAAGACACAAAAATGGTATACTCATGATGCACTGCGGCATGCGTGCACTGGAATCAGGATACACTAGTGGGCAATCACAGGATCACCTATGTCTAGCAATCTGGAAATTGCGCTGCTTGGTCCATTAGTTGTGCATCACAACGGTACACGCCTCCCCGATTCAGCGTGGCGATCACGCCAGCAACGCCGCCTGTTGACGATCCTGCTGACATCACGTGGCAACAGTGTCCCCGCAGAACGGCTCATCGAATGGCTCTGGCCAGAGGCAGAACCACACACTGTCTCTACCACACTACGAAGTTCAATCAGCCATCTCCGTCACATGCTTGAGCCTGATAAACCACCACGGGCTTCCTCACGCTATATTGTGACGCGTCACGGCAGTTATGCCTGGAATACTGACAGCGATGCATGGATCGATGTTGATGACTTCATGTCCAATCTCCAGGCAGCTGGAAGTGATCCCAACCGGACAAATGAGGAACGATTTACAGCAAACCATATTCACAACCTCTCGCCCAAAGATGAAGAGTATCAAATTGCAACATTAACTCGTGCCATAGAGCTGTACCGCGGTGATTACCTCGAAGATGAATTGGACAGTCCTT
Organism: Chloroflexota bacterium; assembly: GCA_039178835.1. Classification (GTDB taxonomy): domain Bacteria; phylum Chloroflexota; class Chloroflexia; order Chloroflexales; family Roseiflexaceae; genus AL-N1. Next base: position 60,043 of record JBCDFA010000001.1, on the reverse strand, counting down.
GGAGCATTGCTGAACGCGAACGGCTACGAGAAGCCTATCTGCACGCCCTCCAAACGCTTGTTGAACTACACATTGCACGGGGTGAATATGCGATAGCCATTAGCCTTGCACAGCAGGGATTGATGCGCGACCCACTACGCGAACTACTTTACCGACTACTCATGCGTGCTCAGGCATTGGCCGGCGATAATGCAGGCGCACTGCGCAGCTATGAACGCTATCGCAACGACCTGAGCGAAGCCCTTGGTGCCGAACCCTCACTCCAGACACGGGAACTCCACAGTGCAATTTTACGTGGAGAAGAAGAAACCATTCGTGGCGAAAAAGGACTGTATCTGGCCTCCTCACGCCCTGCCTTGATGACACCACGTACAGCACCACTTCCCTTCGTGGGTCGTACACGTGAGTTGCGTTCCTTACGCGAATGGATTGGCACGTTTGTACAGGGCAACGGCGGGGTCATAACCATCGTTGGTGAAGCTGGTATTGGCAAAACACGGTTGGTCGAAGAAGGGCGGCAACTGGCCATTGCTCAGGGCGCCCTTGTCATTACCGTGCGTGCTGCAGCGCTTGAGCGCGTACTACCGTTTGCACAGTTGAGTGAAGCGCTACGCCCCCTGATCCGCGCCGCACCAGAGTCACTCCTGCGCCGCTTGCCCTCAACAGCCGTCGCACAGGTTGCTGAACTTCTGCCAATACTCCGCGAGCGTATTCCTGATCTCCCACCACCACTATCTGTTTCACCGACCGAGCGCCACGAACAACTCCTTGATGGACTGGTCGATATTGCACTGGCCATTGCGCGTCAACAGCCCCTGGTACTTGTCTGCGACGATGCCCAGTGGATTGATGAGGCCACACTCACCACTCTTGGTCGCCTGGCCCGTCGCGCTGCCCGCCGCTCATTGCTTGTTATACTGGCATATCGCTCCGAAGAGTTAGGCGAAAATCCAGCCCTCCATACCCTGTTACGCACACTTGGACGTGAAAACTTGTTGCGGCCACTGCTCCTGACACGCTTTACGCCAAAAGATATCGCGCACCTACTCGCCGAGTTGTCTCACGCAGAACCAACCCAGCTTACCAACACGGCAGAACGACTCGCAACGCGTACCAGCGGTAATCCGCTCTTTGTGATTGTCGCAATACAATCATTGCTCGAAGATCACAACGTTACCTCGCTGACGTCACTGCTCCCAGAGATCGACTCAGTACCAATACCGGAGCTTACTACGGCACCACAAATCCGCGATATTATGCTATCGCGGCTCGAACGTTTGGCTGAAGAAGCACGCCTGTTACTCGAACAATTAGCCATCATTGGTCGACCTGTATCACTCGATCTTGTGGAACAACTTGCCGGAACAGATGCGCTGGATCTCGCGAACACGCTGCTCCAACGAGGACTGCTGATCGAAAACCCTGGTGGACGACTGGAACTGGGCCACGATCTCATGCGCTCGGTGATCGTGGCGTCGCTCTCTTCACCACGTCGCCGCCAACTTCACCGTCATGCGGCTGAAGCTATTGCAAATATCCACCACACCAAATCCGAGTATGCTGCTGAATTAGCCTTTCACTTTCACAAATCCGGTCGTGGTACCGAGGCCAATACCCTGCATTACGCAGTCATAGCAGGTGATCAAGCACGGCGGGCCTTTGGCTATGCACAGGCCCTCAATCACTACGACTTAGCCCTCCAGAGTGCACAATCACTCGGTCCTGATGCGCCATTAGAAAACGTTCGTCGTGCATTCAAAGGCCGCCTGATCACCTATGAAACCTTGCTCGACCTTGATGGGATCACAAATACCGCCACAGCATACGATGACTGGGCAGCAGAGCAAAGCGAGCCACTGCCCCCTCTGGTAACACCACGCCGACTGCTGCTGCTGCGGGCACTCATGGGCGATCTGGCCGGGGCATCTGCCATGAGTGTCTTTCTGGAAAACAGGCAACGTGTTCCTGTAGCTACTACCCCCTCCGACGATGCATCACAACCAACGTCCCATCCCATTCTCGTAGATATGCTGGCACGTACAGCAACTATTCTTCAGCCAGTTGCCACTGCTGGTGTAACCACGTGGACGCCGTTTGTTGCTGCTTCTCCCGTACCAGGAAAACCAACCCTCGAATTGCCCGAATATCTTGGTGACGATGAGGCCGTACTGGCATTATTCCAGGTCGGCTGGGCGGCGCTCATGCAGGGGCTGCTGGAAGGAGCCGATCCGTGTCTGCAAAAATCACACGAATTAGCTATTGAAACGGGCCAGGCTGCCGCTGCCGTCGTCAGTGCACTCCAGCTTGCTCACCTGCATGCACTACGCGGAGACTTCATTGAGCGTGAGCGCCACCTGGCCCAAAGTCTTGATCTGGCACAACAGGCACCCGAGGCGGCATGGGCCTCGATCTGGCCACGCATCCATCAGGGCTTTCTCTGGCTGCTGGATGACCAATTCGATCTGGCACAGGAACGCTTCGAGACGATGTCGGCACAACTTGCCAATTTCCCCGCTTTTCAATCGCACCGCACCAGCGTTCAGGCCGCCCTGGGCTTACTTGCACTTAAAAATGGCCAGTTGAAACCAGCAACCAATCTATTACAGGAAGCTCTCACATCACCACAACTGCTCTATGGCTTTGTGTATGTTACTGCCCAGCATGGTCGCGCACGACTGGCCGCCCTTCGTAGTGATATGAAACAGACTCAGGCCATCCTCCGCCACACACTGGATTACAGTGCCCGACGCAGCTTGCTCCCTGAATATGTGCGAACCGTTATCGAGATCATCCGTATCGAACGCGATTTTGATAGCGCCCCCGCTTCACTGCCCCTTCTTGACACTGCCATCGAACTCGCAACCGACGCTAACCTCAAACCATTGGCTGACGCAGCCAGATCACTTGGCACACGACTACAACCCTGAAAAGGCCCTTCACACTTTTGTCGCTCAACACCAAAAAGGTGTATACTGTTGGCCCGATATCGTTTCTAGTTACGAAAGTTTATCTACTGTGTCGACAGGAACCATCGCACGTTTTGAAACCACTGGCGGTGTGCGAATATACCGCATTCCGATTCGGACATTCCCACAGTTAGTTACGAATATTCATGTCGTTATTGCAGGTGACTACATTGCCCTCATCGACACGGGCAGTGGTCTCGAAGAAAGCAATAAACAACTCCAGGCAGGGCTAGCCACACTGCGGGAGGAGTGGAATGAGACTCTCGACTGGGCGGATTTCAAGCGCATCATCATCACACATTCTCACATCGATCATTATGGAGGTCTCGGCTTTGTCGTATCGCACGCCAATGCCCCGGTGGCCGTTCACGAACTCGACCGTCGCGTACTGGTCAACCATCAGGAGCGTCTGGTATTAGCAAGTCGAGCGCTTTCGTCATTTTTGTGGCGTGCCGGTGTTTCGGAAGAGAGCCACAAGACGCTTATGGGCATGTATGCCTGGAGCAAAGGGCTCTTCCGCTCCATCGATATCTCGACCATTCTCCACGACGGCGACCTGCTCGATGGCCTGTTCCGCGTGTACCACACTCCCGGTCACTGCCCTGGACAGGTCTGTCTACAACTAGAGGATGTGTTGTTTAGTGCCGATCACATCCTGTGGCGCACTTCACCACATATCTCACCCGAAAGCTTGACACCCTGGAATGGACTCGATCACTACTTCCAATCTCTACAAAAAATAGCCGAGGTGCCAAATATTCGTCTGGCGCTGGCCGGGCACGAGCAACCTATCGAAACACTTAATGAGCGTATCAACGCCATTACGCAATCACACCAGCACAAGCTCAAACGTATTCTGGATATCTGCGCCACACCACACACGATCAAAGACCTGTCACGGGAAATATACGCCAAACTGGATGGCTATAACATCCTGTTAGCACTCACCGAAGTCGGCGCACACATCGAGTATCTCGACCAGCGCGGCGAACTCGCTATTGCCAACCTTGATGATGTTTCCGCAGACGAACGCGTCGCACCACAATACCGACGCGCCTAATATTGAGAGAAGGATGTGTATTATATGGAAAATACACGCTACGGCTTTTATTTACGCCCTTCTTTTGCGATGTGTCGTGCCCAGGTTGAAATGCACCAGCTTTTATTGCAACAGTATGGTTTGCAAACAGCCGGGAAGTTTATGCCGCACGCAACAATGAAGGGCTTCTTTCGCTCCGATGCATCACCTGACGAGATCGTGGCTCGCCTGACCCCAGTAATAGTGCAACATCAGCCCTTTACCGCCTACAACAACGGTGTACAAGCATATGGGAAAGGTGGCATTGCTATTCGTATCAAAGGCATGCCAGACGGTACTCGCAACGAGTCGCTGCAAGCCCTGCATCAGACAACACTTGATGTCCTTCTGTCATTGGTCCACTCAGCATGCGATTTCACACCTCGCGAGTGGAATGGTGAGCACTTCGACGCCCACCTGACCCTGGCTATGGCGGACATCCCACCCCAATTCTTTGACGAGATTCTGGATTTTGTGCGCGAAGCGAAACCGATTGGGCCAGCCAGTTTCGTGGCCCACACCTTGCAACTGTTTGCCTTTACCAGCGAAAATTGGAACGGCGCATGGTGGCACACCCTACAGTGGGAATTGCTCCACTCGTGGCGATTAACACCTGATCACTGAGAGGGGAAACATGAACAATGACTGGCTTCAAAATTACATACAACTAGGCTTACGAATTGACAAAGTATTGCAGCGAACCACCGGAAGTTGGTTTGTTGATTACTACTATGGCCCACCTGAGTGGAAAGCAGATGTAGACACCGAACCTGACCCAGAGCCATTGAACCTCCTCCGAGAAGCGACACACCTTCTGGATTCTCTTCCATTGCAGCAATTTGAAACACAACGTGCAAACTACCTTGAGAAACAGGTGCAGGCAATCGAAACCATCACGCGAAAACTAAACGGTGAAACATTTGCTCTGGAAGAAGAAATTGAACGCTGCTTTGATATTTGTCCCCAACGCATCCCGGAAGAACACCTCGAACAGAACCGTGAGTTGTTTGCCGACGCCATTCCTGGCAATACGCCACTTGTAGAACGATATCTCACCTGGCAGAAGCAAAACGAGCTACCGCCTACACACAATCATCTCCTGCCAGACTTGTTAAAACAGATGGCGGTTGAAACACAAAAGCGTACTCAGACAATCATCGACTTACCTGAAGCAGAAGGGGTCGATATACAACTTGTACAAAACACATCTGGTGGTGCAGCTAATTGGTATCTGGGCAATTTCCATTCCCGTGCAGAGTTCAATACCGATCTCCCGATCAACCTCGCACGACTGCCATTTTTAATCTGTCACGAAATATATCCCGGTCACCATACCGAATCGGTGATGAAAGAGCAGGTGCTCTACCGAAAACAGCACTATTTGGAACAATCCATATTTCTCATTCATACACCACAACTCGTTATTGCCGAAGGAATTGCCATGGTTGCACTGGACATTATTTTTGGCCCCGGTGAGGCAGAGACACTGCTGGCGGAACAATTCTACCCACAGGCAGGCATGGAATGGCAGGATGGTGTCGACCTGGTAAAACTGAATCATGCTATGGCGCAGGCACAAAAGGCATGGGGTAATGCGGTCTTTATGCTGCGCGAAGGGCAATCCGATGAAGATATCATACGTTACTTGATGCATTACACGATCAAACCAGAAGAACGTGCACGTAAGTTCCTTGATGTCATGAAGCGACCATTGATGGATACGTATGCTTTCACCTACTCTCACGGTCAACATCTCATCCAACCACTGCTCAATAGCTCTCGCCGAAACACAGTATATCGTCGTCTCTTAACTGAACAAATCTACCCATCACTTCTTCTGCAATGGACAAAGGAGACAAGGCATGACGCAGGCTAACACTGTCCCAACGCTGGTTACCGCTGACTGGCTGGCCGAACACCTCAACGACCCAAACGTTCTGCCGGTTGACACACGCTGGTATTTAGGTGAACCAGGTCGGGGCCGTCAAGAATATCATGAGTCGCACATCCCCGGCGCGCCCCACCTTGATATCGATCAGGACTTGGCTGCCCCACCATTTCACGGCCCCGGACGCCACCCACTTCCACCAATCGAAGAGTTTGCCGTAACAGTCGGACGTGCGGGTATTAGTCCCGAGACACATGTGGTTATCTACGATAGTGTCGGCGGCGCATTTGGCGCACGCCTCTGGTGGATGCTACGCTATCTGGGACACAAAAAGGTCTCCATGCTCGATGGTGGCTGGCAGGCATGGCAAGCAACAGGTCACCCTATCGAAACCGAAGCACCTAACATTTCACCAACGACTTTCACCCCGCGACCACGTCCCGAAGTGCTGGTCAATGCCGATGATGTTGAAAGGCTACGGCACACACCTGGCGTCTTGCTCATCGATGCTCGTAATGCTGAACGTTACGAAGGACGCAGCGAACCAATAGATTCACACGCAGGTCACATTCCTGGTGCTAGGCAGGCTTTCTTTGGCGAAAACCTCAACCCGGATGGCACATTCAAAAGCCCTGAAGCATTGCGTGAGCGATTCACTAGCGTGGGGGCTAACCAGGCTGACAAGGTAATTTGCTACTGTGGGTCAGGCGTGACGGCAGCACATAACATACTCGCACTTGAGCTTGCTGGCTTTCCCGAAGCACTGCTCTACGAAGGCTCATGGAGTGATTGGAGCAGCGATCCAGCACGACCTGCGGCAACAGGCTCCGAAGACAATACCACCGATTGAAAATGGACTGATTGAGCAGGATACACTGGCCAGACCAGAGAGATCAACCTCTTTCTGGTCTTTGTGATCAAAACGGCTCTGGTGGACGGACACGCCACGCCAGCGCGGCCAACCACTGACTAAGCGTAATCCACAAAATGTAGCTGCCCGCCATCCATACAACGATCTGCCCAGCCCATCCACTTCGCCAGAGATACCGGGCAGCCACCGCTGCACCCACTGCAATGGCCCACGCTGAAAACATCAGCCAGCGCGTCGAGAGGGTTGAGCCTGACAGAAACGGAAGCACAGCAAAAAAGGTCGCAATCAGAAAAGTCCCTGTCATCAATAGCGGCATCATCAATGATTGCTGCTTGAGTTCAGGTGGCTCAGTTGTGCGCTGATATCGCTGCCAGAGGAAGGCCAGACCCGCCAGCGCTAATGGGACCGGCAGAAAGCCAAAGTGCACCCGAAAGCCGGCATCCCACAGTGTGCTCCAAAGAACGTCAAATGGCACTGCATCACGTTCAGCCAGTCCGGTAAGTCCACCAGTAGCCGTTGCAACAGCCTGATCGACAAACATACCTGTGTAGGCGCTATAGAAGAAGAGCACACTGATAATCTCGGCCAGCACAAACCCGGCAAACAGTGTACGCCAATATCGCTGATTAGCGTTTGTTCGTATACTGACAACAAACAGTATCAGAATAATAAACGAGCCAAGTAGGGCCATATTCATCCAAAAGCCAAAATGACCCAGATACACAAACGACTGAAAGACCACAAGACCAAGGACCGCAAGCCATGCAACAGAGAACCTGCCTTGCGAAGTAGCTTCTTCTGATACACGACTGGTCTGGCCACGCCACCAGAGTATAAGAGCCGTCATAAATAAAAGGTGGACAAACTGAGCGAAAATATGGGTGCTAAAATTCCACCATGTTGTCATAAAACCGGCGGCACTTAATGAGTAGATGCCCGCAGCAATAAGTGGTACAGGAAAGGATGAATCCTGGCTTGGTGGTACCTCATTTCTCCGCAGCGGCTGGGCGGCAATCGCGTAGATCAAAAATGGACTGATCGCATCCATGACGCCAGCACCGACCTGAAGCAACACACGCGTGGGAAGGCCCAGCAAGGAGAATGGTGCGAGTAGCAAATACAGCGCAGTCGGATAGGGAAAGTCAACGCCGCGATTGCGGGAGAGTAGCAGCACCGTTCCACGCACCAGATCATCGTAGCGATTCGAGTGAAACCCAATATCGCCTGGCATCGAATCTGGATAGATCTTGCCACCATAACGCAAACTAAACACTGCCAACGACAACAGCAACAACCAGCGCAATGCATCTGCTCCCAGAGGGATGCGAAAACGCCGCGCAGCCAGAGGCATTGCTGTTCGCAAAACAAGCACCACCACACCACCAAGCGCGAGCGCCACAACGGCTGGCCATGCGCCAAATGCAACCCGTGGTGGATCGAGGAGCGCTGCAAGGCCAAGCAGCATCACCAGGGGTAGGAGCAATGCGAATGTCTCACGTGAAGCAAAACCGATCAGACGTAGTAATACCCAACAGATGCTAACCGCCAATAACCACCACAGCAAACTCTGCCAGGCTGGCAAGATAGGTCCCCCGATGCCGGATACCGTAATCGTATCGACAGGGGTACCAATAGCACGTTCATCACCTGTTGGTACAAAGGTAGCCGTCTGTAGCGAGAAAACATGGTCACCACTCCCATCAGATGGTGGCGGCAAGGTAAACTGATACGTCGCACCCTGCGGTCGTACTGGCAGCGTACCGATAAGGCGATCTGCCATCCGCACCTCGATCACCTGTGGGCCACGCTGTGCCACCTCATCATTGACCGGCAAGACACGCATGGAGACCTGCAACGGTCGCTGCCCCACACCGGGGAAACGAAACTCAGCCTGATCACGAGTCCAACGAAATGAACCATGGGTATCGCGTTCTGGTGGCCAGAAACCACTCACAGTCGGCAGATCACCACCCGGACCATCTTCCTGACCTACCTCAACTGTGTATTGGAATGGGATCTGGGCAGCCAGTACGAGCAGCAGCAACACTAAAGACAAGATCGAGGCGAACCACCAATCCTGGAAAAGCGTTACAGCCCGTGGTATCTCACCACGCACCATATCGAGATGTCGCTTTTGCGTTTTCGCTACCCTTCCGGCAGACATACGAATCTATCTTCTATCGTTGCGATGGGCTTCTTTTTCATTACAATCGTATTGTGACGTTCAGAAAACGGATGCACGATACCATACAAGGTACACATCAGCAAGTCCAGACTGTGCTGTTCGTGACTGCGGGTATAGTGAGGCAGGTAGAGGGGTAACTAGACTTCGTTCTTCGCACAGGAGTAAAGCAGTTCCATCAACAACTGACCATGGCGCACCAGATCGTTGAGTGGTATGTGTTCGTTAGGCCCATAGATGGCACTGTCTGGCCGTGCACAACCAATCACCGCAATAGGAGCCTGAAATGTCTCTTGAAAAAAACAGAGCGGTTGAGCAAATGCACCCAGCGGCAACCATTTCAATGACATCCCGTACAAATGCTGGCCAATATCACATACCTGCTTGACAAAAGCATGGTCAAATGGTGTAGCGGCAGGAGGATATTTGCCAAACCACTCAATAGTAATATCTGTAATCCCCTTGTTCTTGAGATGTTTGTGTACAAGATCAACTACCACTTGTGGCTTTTGACCAGGAACAAGCTGAAAATCAAGGCGGGTGGTAGCTACCATGGGAATTGCTGCAATGTCATTGGTTGGCTCAACGACTAGACGGCTAACGTTACACGTCGGAAGCGTCGCTTCCGCACTGGTAAGGGACGTACCTTCCATAGTAAATAAAAACTGTCCGGTTCCCCACGATCTCAAACGACCATCTTCATCTAAGTGTATTTTGCGAATCGCTTTGTTAATCGCACGATCAGGACTCTCAATCGAATCATAAAATCCTTCGATAAGAATCTCTTCATCTTCATTCTTAATATGACTCAGTGCCCATACAAGACGCCAGAGCGGGTTTGAAACGCTTGTTGCGAAACCAGGCGGTAGCGTCTGGTTTGCCCCCACTGCTGTCATTTGCATATGCAACCAACCTTTGACCCCGGTATAGCATAGCGGCATTCCAGTTGCATCACGCTCACCACCCGTTGCAAGACATGCATCCACTCTCATGTCATCGGGCAACTGTGAGACAGCAAACGGCAAACTGGGGCTTCCCTGTAACCCTTCACCTTCAACGAGCACAACCACACCACAAGGAAGTTCGCCCTCGGCTTCCATGATGGCTGACAAGGCTGACAAATGTGCAAGCAATGGTCCTTTACCATCTGCAACACCGCGCCCATAAAGCACTTGGTCACGTTCAGCAAGCTGAAAAGGTTCGTGATGCCATGCACGCCAGGGACCGGTTGGGGCTACATCATAGTGGTGATAGAGCAAGAGTGTGTATGGGCTACGACCAGAACACCATCCGATCACGACTGGTGCACCTGATGTTGGAATAAGGTGAGTACGCAACCCGCGTTGGCCCATCATTGTCGCAATGCGCGTTGCAACAATGGCAAGCTCATCGTCATACTCCGCCCGACCTGGTAAAGCACACAGGCGACTTAAATCGTCAAGTAAATGTTCGGTTACAATTGTTGCAGACTCGGTCACATGGCGCTCCAATGGGGAGACTTTACAAATGTTATTATAGCACAATCATTACGTTTCCTACAGCTACCATAAAATGGACAAATCAGGCAATGCGCGGTAGAATCTGGCAGCTATGATGAATACATATCAATCCCAAGACAATACAACGAACACACGAGACTTATGAGACATTCGCGCATTTTTTTCTGCATTGCTATATTGACAATACTTGGTCTAGTGCTCAGTGCATGTGAAATTGAAGGTGGTGTTCCAACACCAACTGTAGACATGGAAACACCTCCTGATGCATCAACGAACGAGGAATCGCTGGCAGCTATCGAGGCACGTGAAGATACATGGAGCATTGGTCTGATCAATCAGCCACAGAATTTATATCCATATCATGCATCCCCTACAACTGAGCGGGTTGCCAGTCCTATTACTGAACTCCTTTTTCCTGCTCCTGTGCTTGCCTACAGTTACGGTTATACCACCACCGAAGTCCTTGAACAAATACCGACGCTTGACAATGGCGGGGCAGAAATACAACCAGTCGACGTGTATCTGGATGCGGCAGGCGAAATTACGACAACGGTTACGGATGTCATTACCCAAGTCGATCAGTTGGTCGTCACTTATCGTTGGAATCCCGAATTGCACTGGTCTGATGGAACACCAGTTACCTCCGAAGATTCGGTATTTGCCTACGAATTGGCTCGCGCTGCACCACCAAACAATACAGCTATTGATCGTCTTGCACAGACGGTATCATACGAAGCAATCGATGAACATACAACCCGTGCAATTCTTCAACCAGACCTCACCGGCGTCACTTATTTTCTGAACTACTGGACGCCACTGCCACGCCATTTACTTGAAGGAATGGAACCGGCAGAGATTCTAGACAGCGATTTTGCACGCCAGCCAATCGGCTATGGTCCATATGCTATTGAAGAACGTACAACCAGTGAGATTCGGCTGGTTCGCAATGAACACTACTTTGGCCCCACACCAACCGTCTCCGAAATAGCGATCTCATTCCTTCCGAATCTCGATCTCTTGCGTGCCAATATTCTCAACGGAAATCTAGATGTGGCCATGACTGATCAAATTGTGCCAGAACAATTTGAACAACTCGATCAGGATGTGGGTAACGAACAACTCCAGGTGACCTACACACCAAATACAATCTGGGAACATATCGATTTTAATCTGGATGTACAACTCCTTCAAGATATTCGAGTACGACGTGCTATTTTGTTAGGGACCAATCGACAGGGAATGGTCAATACCATCTTTGATGGACATACTCCTGTCCTAGATAGCTGGGTATTACCAAATCAACCAGAGGCTGCTCCTTCCGATGGACTTACCCAGTACCCTTACAATCCCGATGCGGCTCGAGAACTCCTTGATGAAGGAGATTACATTGATACCGATGAGGATGGTATTCGCTCTACATCCGAAGGATTTCCTCTTACGCTCGAGCTACTCACGACTGATAATACCAACAACCCCGTACGTAGCACTATTGCTGAACAATTTACCCAGAATATGCAGGAAATCGGAATAGATGTCATCATAACAGAAGTTCCCGCATCAGACTTTTTCTCTGTTGAAGGGCCTTTACAACGACGCGAATTTGAGATGGCATTATTTGGGTGGGGTGCTAGCCCCAACGCAGGTGGTTTGTCTTTGTGGAGTTGTAATGCGATCCCAAGCGAACAGAACGGTTGGCGTGGTGAGAATTTCTCTGGTTGGTGTTTTCGCAATGCTGATCGGGCTATTCGAACAGGTGTTACAACCCTTGATTCAGAAGAACGTCGCGCTGCCTACATCGACCAGCAAGAAATGTGGACTCGCGAAATCCCGGCAATGCCACTCTTTCAGCGATTGAACGTGACTCTGGCCGCGCCAAATGTTCAAGGCATCCAGCCAGATACGTTTGCACCACTAACATGGAATATTACCGAATGGCAACGTGGAGAGGAATAGTTGTCTGTAAAACTAAAAGTGAGAAAAATCGGCTCACACTAACTTCTTTTTATGGGCTATCACAATCAATGTTGTATGATGCTCGATCTTCGCGCATCAATACATACTGCATAGCCCCCGCCTGACGAATCAAACCCTTTAGCTCAAGCATAGCCAGTGTTGCGGAGATCGTCGCAATTGGCAAATTACTCACACGACTGAGATCATCGATATGGCATGGTTCATATGCTATGAGTTCGAGTAATAGGGCTTCGGTCGGATCATCTGGCAAACTTTGTTTAGCTTCCTGCTGTAGCGTTACAACATCCCAATTGAGAGCATCAAGGATATCCTGGGCATCTGCCACCAGACCTGCACCATCACGCAACAGGCGATGAGGGCCAGCACTCGTACGGCTGAAGATTGAACCAGGAATAGCAAAGACATCACGCCCCTGTTCAAGCGCAAATGTCACAGTGATAAGTGCACCACTTCTGGCACCAGCCTCCGCCACTAGTGTCCCTAACGACAGTCCACTAATCAGACGGTTTCGTGGCGGAAAATTCGCAGGCGTAGGCTTGGTCCCCAGTGGATATTCGCTAATTAGCGCCCCATTTTCGATAATATCTTGCGCCAAACGGCTGTTCCGTTCTGGATACGGTACATCCACACCACTACCCAAGACTGCAAGCGTGCGCCCACCCGCCTCCAATGCAACTCTATGAGCAACACTGTCGATACCAAGTGCCAACCCACTCACAATTGTCATGCCGGCACTGGACAGATCGTGTACCACGCGTCGAGTCGCCTCTTTGCCATAACTTGTGGGACTACGAGTACCAACTACAGCAAGTGCTGATTCGTCCAGCACACCAAAATTGCCACGGACATAGAGCAGAGGTGGTGGTTGGGCAATTTGTCGTAGCAATGGTGGATACTGCTCATCTTCAATGCAGATTAAATCGACTCCCAACTGTGTTGCTCGTTCAACCTCAGCTTCTAGGTCAACCTGCTTACGTGTAGCCAACAGAGATTCACAGCTTTTATGATCTAGTCCACTGGACCACAGATCGGATGTTGAAGCATTCCAGGCATCAGCAATGGAACCAAAGTAATCAATCAATTTGTTAAGACGGCTAGGTCCAATACCAGGAGTGAGATTAAAACCGAGATAGTAGTGTATGTAATGCATGATACTGTAGCCCATCCCTCATGTGTTGTTCCTTAGAGTATAGCATCACATATCTGTTGTCACCTAAATTCAGGGCATTACCACATATGCACGTACGTGTTAACAAAAGCACTAAGCCGTGACGGGACTCGTGTACTACAAAAAACATTCCCACAAAAAACACAAGCCCTATAATTTTACATATACAAATATTTTGTGTGCAGAATATTACATACAAGGAAACTCAATGAAACGCACGCACCTTCTCTTTCTCCTCAGTACCTGGATAATTCTTTCCTCAAGCACATTTCTCTTCTCCTCGAATATACATGGCCAAACATCTGATGATGAGTATATTGTCAACCTCCCTCTCATTATAAGAGGAGCAGAGTTAGGTAGTGAAGGTATCACTCCTTCGGAGTTTGAGCAGATGGCTATTGCGCTAACGAACCAATATCGACAGGCAAATGGTTGCCTCTCAACGCTTACTATGGTACCAGAACTAGTTGCTGCTGCTCGCGGTCACAGTGCCGATATGGCCGAAAACAACTACTTTAGTCACAACAGCCAAAATGGAGATTTGCCATGGGATCGGATGAAAAAAGCAGGCTATACTGACTTTCAATCAGCAGGAGAAAATATTGCTGCTGGTTATATAACGCCAGAAGAAGTCATTGAGGCATGGATTAATAGTCCTGGACATCGAGAAAATATGCTCAATTGTACCTATAACGAAATTGGCATTGGATATGTGTATGATGAAGATAGTACATTCAGGCACTACTGGACCCAGGACTTCGGCCAACGCTAAACAATACACAAAGTAACTAGATTGACAAAATCGTGGCACGCGCTCTGCATGATGTATCATGCAGAGCGCATTATTGTGTTCAAGACATACATGCAACACTATCGCCAAAGGAGGCATTGGTGTCTGTCAAAACTGGAGCAACAACTTTCTTCATCTGTGTGTTACTTACTGCTTGTCACAATCAATCAGTGCATCGCATCAGTGACATCCCCCTCCCAACCGCCGATGTTGCTGCTCCCACGCTTGCATCAGAAGTCATACCAAACACCGAATCGCTTCGTTTCGCCGCGAATACATCAACACAAAAACCGCTCCAGGTTTCGGCAATACCTCACGCTACACCCGTTCCTGTTGATTTGAACACACCTGAGAGGGATATATGGGCAGAACTTGATCAAGAGGAAGCAGAAGAACTCCTCACAACAGCCATTAATGATGTTCGCACTGCTCATGGCCTACCACCTTACACAGTTAGCCCTGATTTGTCTGCTGCGGCGCGCTTGCATAGCTGCGATATGGCTGCAAATGCGATGATCTCACATACCTCTTCAGACGGTCGTACTCTGACTCAACGCCTCTCAGGGAGCGAGCTTCCGTGGGTATGGCCAAGCGAAAATATCGCTGTGAGTTTTGCAGATGCCCAAACGGTTGTTGCTTTCTGGATGGATGAGCCGCCTGATGGATGGCATCGCGTCAACATTCTCGATCTAGAACAAGACGCGGTTGGTACAGGATATTGCTATCGATCCGATGATCCATCGGGAAATTATCATTATTGGACTGCTGACTTTGCTCGCTTGGGTGAAGAAGAAGAAGGTAACTCTTGAATAGAGACAACAAATAAAAAAGAGCCCTGGTTTGATACCAGGGCTGAATACATATGTAGAAAAGAAAGAACTACGATGGTGTAATCAACTGTAGTGACACCAGTTTTTCTGTAAGTTTGGCAGATGATGGCTCAACCATAATCGAGCCGTCAGAAAAAACGATAGTTGGGACACTCTGATTCCCATTATTTACTTCTTCCACGTACCGACAGGCTGCCTCATCATTCTCAATATTGATATAATTGTAGCCTAGATCATGGTTATCCAACACACGAATAGCCCGTTTACAATCACCGCACCAAGTAGTGCCATAAATAGTAATTTGTTGACTTGTCATAGTAATGATTATTCCAAATATTCAGGTTACAAATAGCACAAATACAAGAAGGTCATACAAGTATTAGTACTCTCCATTATAAAAACTTAAGCCTAACTTTTCAAACCAAGGACTATCTTGAGTCCTCCCAGATTGAACTATTTGGCTGCAACAATGCGGTTACGCAGAATACCTATTCCTTCTATCTCAGCCTCCATCATATCACCAGCGCGTAAGTACTCTGGTGGTGTTCTCCCCATACCTACACCACTTGGTGTGCCAGTAGAAACAATCGTCCCTGCCTCAAGCACTGCACCAAACGATAATGATTCTATTGTCGCCGGGATATTAAAAATGAGATCACCAGTTGTGGATTCCTGACGGGTTTCACCATTTAATCGCAAACAGATATTCAATGCCGCAGGATCAGGAATCTCATCGGCAGTGACAATATAGGGACCCATTGGACAACTTCGTTCAAGACTCTTGCTCTTATAGAACTGTTGATGCTTTATCTGGAGATCGCGGGCCGAAATATCATTCACAATTGTGTAGCCAAAGACATGGCTGAGGGCATCATTACGGGAGATGTTCTTTCCTCCACGACCGACAATAAAAGCCAGTTCTACTTCATAATCCATCTGTTCTGTCACACGCGGATCGAGAGGAATCTCATCATCTAAAGCACATACAGTATTGGGGGCTTTGGTAAAAAAGACTGGATATTCTGGCAATTTTGGCTCCAAACCACGTGCTTTGTTTGACTCTATGGCATGGGCCACATAATTCATGCCAATACACACGACATTCTGGCGCGGACGAGGAATGGGTGCTAACAATTGTATATCATTAAGTGGTGTAGTCACCTTAGCCTGTTCAAGTGCATCACGTGCTGCTGTAAGTGCCTCACTCCCTCTATCTATGAATGTAAGCATATCAGGTGCAATAGAATCAAGCGAAACTACTACAGAATCCTTGAGTGCACCAATATGTGTACCCTCCGAATCACGATACGTAACAAGACGCATGTTGCCTCCATAAAATTGTACTAGAACTGCTGTGTATCGATATATTCAATAGTACCACAAATAATACCGATACCCAGTATCGACAGGTATGAACGGCCCTGCAACTTGGTTTATGTTGGGGTGCTCCGAGAAGGTGTGGGAACGCCAGGTTTTCGATTCCGGTATTGAGATAGGAGGTTTCGCACAATGCCAGCCATGATGTTTGTGGTCGAAGCAGATGATATTTGTTCATCAAGGTAACGTGCGGTTATATCATATCCGGTTGTAACCTGTGCAGCAGTTGTACGAAAATTATCGTAGGCCAGATCGGGATCGGTCGACAACCTGATCGTGTGGATGGCAATACCTCGACGTTTTAGCACGGCAATACGACGTTCCATATCGTGTTGGCGTCGCAACATTGCACGAAAGGCTGATGAAAGTGTTTGCAACAAACCATAGGTACCTGCTGGCCGATGTTCCTCCATAATCTCCAGCACATAGATCGTCTGTGCACCGCGCTCTAATGCAGGAACAAGCGGTAAATTAGCTACAACAGCACCATCCACCAACCACTCACCTTTGTAGCGGTAGGGCGCAAAAAAAGGCGGAACAGCCGTACTAGCCATCAAAGCATCCATAAGCAAATCCTGCCTATCAACACCAAAGAGATGCAATTCACCTGAACCTAACTTTGTGGCCGTGACAATACACGGAATGTGGAGATCCGCAAAATACTTAATATCTGTTGGTGTCATTCCACGAATAAAGTGCTGAAAATTCCGTTGATCATGTAAGCTTCCTTGACCTGTAAGAATACGCCAGCCAACAGTGAGTGGGTTACCGGGAAAAACATCAATGCGCCGTACATTTTGCCACAAGCGAACGACACGATCTATACCTGTGCGCGTCGGGTCAGCAGCGAGTGCAACACTATTAATGGCGCCAACCGACGTGCCTACAATAAGCTTAGGCTTTACACCACGCTCAATAAGAGCAAGTAGCGCACCTGCCTGAATTCCTCCACGATTTCCCCCACCACTTAAAACAAAAGCTTGCATAGGTCAACTCCTGATATCACACCATTGTGAGTAATGAAAACACAAAACCCCACATCGTGTACATAGATATGGGGTAAAGTAGTAAAATCTATAATATTACGCAGGTAATGTTTATATTCAAACAACTACTACTGAATGTGTATAAAACAATCTTAGTAGCACAAAACGGCACATATGTACACTTTTTTTATCTTAAACATACCTGTATCCTATCACAAAAAGAGCCGTAAATCAATAGCTTTGACAGGACATAATGATTATGCTAGAATCCTGAATGTGGCGACGTCGCCAAGTGGTAAGGCAGAGGTCTGCAAAACCTCCATTCACCGGTTCGAATCCGGTCGTCGCCTCCATACGATATTGGCAAAGCATGCTGTGATAGTACAGTGTGCTTTTTTGTATTTACCTGGCCACCAAATAAAGGAGTGAAACAACTACGCCATTTTGGTCGTACATGCTATAGAAGGTGTAACCATGGAGAAATATGACCTGACAGATGTCAAAACTCTTATCTTTGGAGAAATATGACCTGACAGATGTCAAAACTCTTATCTTTTATTGCAAAAAATCCCGTTGCGCCTGTCATAACTATCGTTTTATAATGAGTGTAAAGGATACGAAGATCACAAGATACATTATGTAATCACAACGGATAATTACCACTAGAATTGTGAGGTATCCCAAAATGATCGCAATGGTTGACTTTGATACTTTGACTATAGATGAGCTTGAAGACTTGCGAAACGAATGTAATCGCCGCATTCTTGAGATGCGCCAAACCAAAGGGCTGTCCCTACCAGATTTGTTACACTTGCTGGAAGAGGTAAAAGCTACGCTCCAGAACCAGGGAAAAGACTGGTACTCGTTAGAGCGCTGGCAATGGATGGATGGCGAAGTGCGTTTCTGGCTTAATCCACATGACCAAAGCAACTACCGCACAGGTTGGTTTTCTATGGATGATCTGATTGCTTGGTCACAAGAGCGTGGCGCAGTTATCATTGACGACTACCACAATGATGACTTTGAAGAGGAGCGAGAAAAAACACCATTCAGCACGCAGACAGAATGGCATGCCAATCCATCTGATGACAAAATGTTTAGCATGCCTGATCGTACACTTATGTTTACTTCCTAATTCTCAGGATTTCTTAAAGTTCCCATAATGTTCCGAGACAAAGCGATGGCTTGTTATAAGCCATCGCTTTGCTGAATCAAAAGTTTTTGCAATAGCTGTTCAAAGTATTGACAAAACCTGGTATGTATCGTATACTCCTTCTACAAAGTTGAGGCATACAAATCCCTATAAGGGTAGGAGCAGTACAAGTTATGGCAGTCGAACGCACACAGAGTTACCCACCTAATCCAACCTCCTTGGGAACTTCCGTGTTACCAGGGAAGACAGCCGAACTAGATGATAATGCGTTAATTGAAGCAATCTCCATGGGAGACAGTCAAGCTTTGGAAGTGCTGTATGATCGATATGGAGCAGTTATTTATCGAATGGCACTTCGCATTGTCAAAAATTCTGAATTGGCAGAAGATGTGGTGCAAGAAGTGTTCTGGCGTGTTTGGCGCCGCAGTAGTAGCTTTGAAAAGGATCGAGGCCGTGTAGCACAATGGCTATTCGGTGTAGCTCATAATTTATGTATTGACGAGCTACGACGTATGCGTTCACGTCCTGTGTCTGTTTATGAAGACGTGGAGCACCCCCTTATTCAGCAGTTAGCTGATGACAAAATAGATATTGCAGAAACAGCTTGGAATTCAGAGCGGCGTCGTGTGATAACCGATGCACTGAGTCAGTTGCCGGAATCGCAGCGTCAAGCAGTGGAAATGGCTTATTTCGGGGGTATGTCACATCAGGAAATCGCAACAAAATTAGATAGACCACTTGGAACAATTAAGACTCGTGTTCGTTTAGGTCTCCATAAATTAAAATCGTTATTGTCAACCCGAGGTTTACAGTCTGGTGATGCTTGGTAAAATAAGATGATTTTGAAATAAAAGATATTGGTTTTTGAAAGGGCGTCAGCAGTATTGCTGGCGCTTTTGTTTGATTTCCCATCACATTGACAGTTATTCTAAACACCCCTACAATACCGCGTGCTTCTGTATCAAAGACATGGATAATTCTGGAGTACAAGTTCAATTTGCACAACATACGCCTTTACACAGCTATTGCTATCGGCAAAACAGCAGGGTTCGCCAGTCGTGTTTTGCAATTTGGTGGAGGAACAACACTCCCCGGTACTATCGCGCGTCGTCTAGCCCCGGATATACTACACCGATTGAGTGCACAGCTTGATCAGGGGGTCATACTCATTGCGGGTACTAATGGCAAAACAACCATGGCACGCTTACTTGCCAATATTCTTACTGACCACGGCTACGAGCTGATTCACAACCGTGCCGGTGCAAATCTCCTAAGCGGACTGACCGCAACAGCACTCACACAAAGCTCCTTGACCGGACAACCACACGCATCATTAGCACTGTTCGAGACCGATGAGGCAGCACTGCCAGAAGCACTTTGGGAAACACAACCACGCCTCATCATTTTGCACAACCTTTTTCGAGACCAACTCGACCGTTATGGGGAAGTTGACACAATTGCACAACAATGGCATGCAGCACTCACCCAACTGCCCGAAACGTCGACCGTCCTGCTGAATGCCGATGATCCAGCTATTGCCAATCTTGGACAGGGGCTCAAGGCACAGATTGTTTTCTATGGACTTGAAGATACCCGTCACGCCAGCAACCATACTGTGCACATTGCCGATTCTCAATTCTGTCATTCGTGTGGTGCACCATATACGTACAGTACTATTTTTTATGCACATATCGGCCATTATACCTGCCCCCAATGTGACAAACACCGACCATCACCAAAGTACCGACTGGAACGCCTTGACCTTGAAGGAACCTCTGCCAGTCGGCTCTTTCTTCTGTATCCAGAAGGAGCTTTTGAGAGCCGTCTTCCATTGCCAGGTCTGTACAACGCCTTAAACGCTCTTGCGGCCAGTTCAGCGGCACTCTTATTAGGCATTCCACCCAGGCAAATCCGCACCACCCTTGAACACTTTGACGCTGCATTTGGTCGGATCGAGCACATTGATGCAGACGGGAAGCCACTATTGCTGGCGTTGATCAAAAATCCGGTAGGAGCAAGTGAGACAGTACGTATGTTGATCAGCGCTAGCGACCAATCCACACCTCGTCGTTTGCATTTGCTTATTGCCATTAATGACAAACATGCCGATGGTACCGACGTATCGTGGTTGTGGGATGCCGACTTTGAGCAGCTCAACAAACACGTCTCACATATCGTCATCAGTGGCACCCGTGCAGAGGATATGGCAGTGCGTCTTAAGTATGCTGGCATTCCAGAAGAATGCTGTCATATTGAACCAGAGCTTTCTCACGCTATAGATAATGCGATACAGCAATTACCGCAAGATCAAACCCTCTATGTATTACCAACATATACCGCCATGCTAGAACTCCGCGCAGACCTCGCACAACGCGGCTGGGTCCGTCCATTCTGGGAGGACTAACAAGCAAATCTCCAGCGGGAACCTTTGTAAGAGATACAACGTCATGCGTATGTATTACTTCAGATGCTCTTACACAAGGAGGCTTATTGTGTACCACCGATCTCCTCTTGTGATTGTCCTGCTTCTTGCACTGCTACTTCCCCTCTTTGCCGCGTGTGGTGGAAGTGGCTCAGTTAGTAGCGGAGTCAATCAACCGACAGGTGCAGTTAACCGTGAACAAGAAGAGGCGCCAGCAGAAGAGTCAGTATCAGGTTCCGCAGGCGATGATGCCACAGGAACATCTAGACACGGGGCTATAGATGCACCTGTAGAAGAAGAGGCGCCAGTAGAAGAGTCAATGGAGGCACCACCAGAAACAAGCCGAAACCCCTCAGAGGAAGGTAGTGTAGCAGAGGACGAACATTTTGCTGCATCAGAGCCAGCAGCCGAAATCCGTGGCCCCGCACCAACACCTGCTCCACCAGAACAGATTCAACCACCTGAACAGACAACGCAAAACGAACAACAGGGAACACCACTCAGGGCAGGCGAAGTTGATGACAATGCTGATTTTACGGCATATCAGGCCTACCTTTCCTCATTCTATAGCCCACCAGGACGTATTATCGATGTAAGCGAACGGTATCTGCTCACGGTAACGAATGATCAGCAACAACCTGTGCTTGATGCCCGTGTACGGCTGTTCGATGGTGAAGAACAAGTCTTTGAAGGGCGCACCTATGCCGGTGGTTCAACCGTTGCTTTTCCAAAGGCACTGGGAATCAATGACAGTAGCCAAACCCTACGCGTCCTGATCGAGAAGGGCAACGCTGCGGTAGAAGGTACGCTTAGCCGTGGGCAGGAGGAGACCTTCTCGTATATGCTGGAGGGAGCAGAAGCACGCCCAGAACAGCCACGCCTTGATGTACTCTTTTTGCTTGATGCGACAGGCAGCATGGGAGACGAGATTGCACAAATTCAGCAAACAATTATAAGTATTGCTGATCGTATTGACCAATTCTCACCACGACCAGAGTTACGCTTTGGATTGGTAGCCTATCGTGATCATGGCGATGATTTTGTGACACGCACCTATGATTTCACTTCAGATGTAGATGCTTTCGAAGAGTTGCTCTTGAGTGTGTCTGCTGATGGCGGCGGCGATGAACCAGAGGCACTCAACGAAGGATTGCATGAGACGATGAATAAAGTAACATGGTCAGACGACGCGGTGCGATTAGTGTTCCTTGTTGCCGATGCACCACCCCACGAGCCGAACAATTACAACTACGTTGATGAAGTCCGAGCCGCAGTCACGCAAGGCATCAAGATTTATCCAATCGCAGCCAGCAATACGGATGATCACGCAGAATATGTTTTCCGTCAATTAGCCCAACAAACGCTAGCCACCTTTATCTTCTTAACCTATCAACCAGGGCAGGAAGCAGGAACACCAGGTGAGACAACAACGCACAATGTTGATCCTGATGCCTTTACTGTTGAACGGCTTGACGATCTGGTTGTGCAAGTTATCCAGCGAGAACTTGCACGGGCCGTTGGGGCAACCTAAATTAAATAACCTATGATGATAAGAAAGGGTGTCAGTACAAGCAATTTGTTATCTGACACCCTTTTAGTATGTCAACAAAAAACCTTTAAAAGATGTTCGTATCGGATTCATTGAGAGACAATCTGGCCCCTGTTATAATGTTACCTATAATCAAGCACAAAGCTTTATGATCAACGGGGGCACAGCTATGACCACAAACGGTTCTGCAGAAGGGCACCATACTGATGTAACCATTATTGGGGCAGGCATTATTGGTCTTGCAACAGCACGTACACTTCTGAAGCGTTATCCGACATTGCGATTAACAGTGTTAGATAAAGAACCTGCCATCGCCCAGCATCAAACAGGGCGTAACAGTGGGGTTTTGCATTCAGGAATTTACTACACTCCTGGTTCACTCAAAGCCCGTATGTGTGTGCAAGGAAAGGCAGACCTCATCCAATATTGTGAAGAACGAGGCATTCCCTACAATCTGTGTGGTAAGGTCATTGTGGCAACAGAAGAAGCTGAGATTCCACGACTGGAAGAGATTTATCGGCGTGGGATCGCCAATGGAGTCCCTGGAGTCGAAATGATAGGTCCTGAGCGGCTCCATGAGATCGAGCCACATGCAACCGGTATTAAAGCTATCTACTCACCACAGACTGGTATTATCGATTATGAGCAAGTAACAGAAGCCTATGCTGAGGAGGTCCAGACAGCAGGAGGCACCATTCTGACCAATTGTGGCGTTACCTCTATAGATCGTCAAACCACTGAGGTACGTGTGCAAACAACGACAGGCTCCTTTACAACACGGTTTTTAATTGGCTGTGCAGGGGTGTATGCTGATCGAGTTGCAGCGATGAGCGGTGCTCCACGTGAGCCACGGATCGTTCCTTTCCGTGGCGACTACTATGTTCTCAAACCAGAACGACAACATTTGATTCGAGCGCTTATTTACCCGGTCCCTGATCCAGAATTTCCGTTCCTCGGCGTACATTCCACATTACGAATGGATGGTTCAATGTGGTTGGGACCAAATGCGGTACTGGCCTTTGGACGAGAAGGATACAAACGCTGGGATATCAACCCACAGGATTTATGGGAAGCCATGAGTTACCGTGGTTTTCAGTCACTGGCTTTGAAGTACTGGCGTACAGGGCTAGATGAAATGATTCGTGACTTTAGCAAAGATCTATTTGTCAAGGCTGCTCAACGCTTTGTACCAGAAATACGTTCAGAAGATGTAGTAGAAGGTCCTTCAGGAATACGTGCCCAGGCATTGGCACCAGATGGCAGCCTTGTTGATGATTTTGTTTTTAACCAGGATGATCGGATCATTCATGTACGAAATGCACCTTCTCCCGCAGCAACATCGTCGTTGGCCATAGGCGATTCGATTGCTGACACAGCCGCCCAAAACTTTGAACTGGACACACAATATCGCACTATGGCCGTATCATAAATTATTAGGAGGACATATCCGGGGTTGCACCAACAACCGATGCTTTACCTGAGCCAGTCTGGATCTCAAAATTAGATGCTGCATATGCGGCATCTTCTGAAGCACCAATAATCGTAATTTGATCACCATATGCCAGCGTCGTACTCCCATGTGGCACAAAGAGCTTGTTTGCGCGACGGATCATGACGATCAGGACATCACCTTCGAGAGAAAGGTCTTTCAAGGCTTTCCCAACAAATACCTGATTGTGAACCGTCGCCTCTCGCACCTCTTTGCCAGGATCTAGATCGGTCAATAACTGGAGTGTACTGGGGCGACGCAAAAGATTTTCCAAGACCATTACAGCTACAGCATTCGGACTCATCGCACGAATACCAAGCTCTGTAAACATTTTGATATTTGCATCATCATTGACACGTGCAACAAGATCATTAATACCAAAGCGCGAACGTGCTAACTGACAGATAAGGAGATTCGCCTTATCGCTTGACGTTGTTGCAACAATACTGTGTGCACGTTCAATACCTGCTTTGCGTAACACCTGTTCATGGGATGCATCACCTTCAAGGACTGTTAATTCCTGTTGGCGAGCCTGAGCAACACTTTGAGGATCTCGATCAATCAGCACAACCTCTTCGCCTTGTGCCTGCAAATTACGCGCCAGATCACGTCCTAGTGGATCTGCACCAATAATAACTGTAAGCATCGGACGTACTCCTAACCATTTGGCCACCCACGGCGTTGAAAAACTTTGGACCACGACAGTACCAATAACAACCATGAACACCAGACCAATAAGCAAATTACTATCAGCATAACCAGCATCTTCAAGACGGAGCGCTGCGAACGTAGCAAAAGAGGCTGAAACAATACCACGTGGCCCGACCGCGGAGATAAACAAGCGTTCTTTGATAGTAAGTCGTGTACCAATCGTTGAAAGTAGCACCGCCACTGGGCGAACCAAAAGCATCAACGCAACGACTCCTAACACGCCATTCCACCCAAGAGCCGCGAGATCACCAAACTGTATGTTGGCTGCCAATAAGATAAAGATGACCCCGATACCGAGTGTTGTGAGATCACCTTTAAAATGATGAACTTCTTCCTCGTGAGGAAATCGTGTATTGCCTACTACAATACCAGCAGCCGCAGCCGCAGCAATACCAGCTTCCGCACTAAATGTGTCAGCGATGGTGTAAATGGCAATCGCACCGCCAAGAGCACTCAGTCGCGTCAGTTCAGGTGAAAACTGTTTTCCTATCTGTTGGAGGCCACGCCCCAACAACCATCCACCAGCAATACCAATGAGCGCACCACCGCCCACACGAATGGCCCACTCACTAAAACCTGTGAGCGGTTGGCGTTGTGCAAGGATGGCTTCCAACACGACTACGGCAAGAACAGCACCAACCGCATCAACCAAAACACCCTCAGCAATAAGGATTGTTTTGAGCTTTTGTGTGACCGCTGCCCGGCGTAACAAAGGATTGATGACTGTTGGCCCTGTAATACTGACCAATGCACCAAACAAAAGAGCCAGTGACCAATCAAGACCAACCAGCCAGTGTGCAATGGCAGAAGCCAAGAGTGCTGTTACGATACAGCCAATCGTAATGAGGTTACGCACCACACGTGAGACTTGTCGGAGATAGGTGATATCCAGTGCCATCCCTCCCTCGAAGACAATAATAGCAACCATAAGCGGAATGATTACACGTAGCCCCAAACCCAGTTCATCAGGCCGAACAAGGTTCAGCACCTCAGGGCCAAGTAATACCCCAACTGCCAACAACGGAACAATAGCTGGTAATTTAATATAGTCAGCGAGTAGTTGGGTTGCGATACCCATAGAGAGAACCAACCCCATCATAATGAGAATGTCGTGTGCGCTCATAACAAATCGCACGGTATGGACTGTTTGCATTGACAGTACAACCGTGCACTCCTTTTGTTTTATACAACTATAGCTATGGGACGTTGTAAGGTATCATTTTTCGAGAACGAAGAAATGATATGATACGTTTGAAGACAGTAGATTTTGGCTGTCGGATTGCTCGTAGAGATTGCGTATGTTTCCTGAGATAGCGTAACTGAGCAACAAAAAATGCTCTATCGGACCTGCGGCGGCGTTGAACAGTTTCGTTGTGATATTTCATACCATAATCAATCTCCTCAATTTGCGCCCGAATTTCTTCCTCAACCGTATCAAGGTCGCCTTCCGCATACACAATACGCTCGTGAAGTTGGTTTCGCACAACAGGACTGACGTCACTAATCACCTGCTGATCGTTATACTCTGGTTTCATACATACTCCTGACTCTAGACGTCATCTCGCTCTATTCGTCATTTTTCATGATAACTTCACGTTCTGTGTTATGCAACTTCCACGCCAAATATCACCACTTCAGCCTGCCATTAGTATACGTAACAAAAAACATGGAAGATGTATCAGTTGTGTGATATTTTCTTGCCCTACCGTCTATTAATTGCGGCAGGGCAAGAAGTAGAGGAGAGAGGAGTTCACACAAGTCTATGATGATAGCCTCAATTTCAACACAAGTTTCCCCCAAGAAACCTTAAGATATCCTTGAGATATCAGATGTAAGCAAGCACAACAGACAGAGATTGAATCTAAATAATCCATCCGGCATACATAAGTGCTGCAACAGCGCCACCAATACGGACAGTGTCAGCTTCTCCCTGCGCCTCAACCACTTTTCGAGGGCGCCCCATATCTAGGCTTGAGGTCATTTTGTACACACTCATACCACGCACTTCTGCAATCTGACGGTACTGCGGATGTGCTACTGTTCCGATAATTTCATACACACGACCGCCACGAATCTCAGCAAAAGCAGCGCCATGTGTTCCTGATAGCGATGAGTCGTGTACCATGTAGACGGCGTTGCCACGGATTTCGGCAAGTGGAGCAAATTGTGGTGATAATCCAAGAGGAATAAGCCGATACACAATACTCCCCCGAATTTCGGCAATTTTACGGTACTGCACCGTTGAAACAATCATATCGAGACTGTAAAGGGTGATATCTACTACCATTCTACTGTGTTCTCTCGCCTAGTTTTAGGCATAGCTATAAGACCCTTGGTTAACACCAACGATCCTGTGTTTTGAAAGCTACAGGAGAAGATATTGTTAATCTGTGTATCTGCTACTAGCATACCACAGAAACATATAATCTCAACCATAATGAACAGTTAGCACATTGACGGCGAACATGCAACAGAGTAAGATCCAGAGTATGACACAATATCATGGAACATACTATTACTCCCACTCCTTATAATACCGTGGGATTCTAGCTATATGAAGGAATACACACATGTGGCCAATCGTCCGTCAGGCACGCTACTTGGGACGTTATCGCCAAATAGCCCAGGTCCTTGGGCATCATGGCTTTGGGTATCTTGTAGAGCAGTTAGGTCTTTCCAATCTCTTATCGTTACCTAGCCGTATTGTTCGTCACTCTGTTCCTGATCCACTCAGTGGGCCAGAACGACTACGACAAACGTTAATCGCACTTGGTCCAACATTTGTCAAGCTAGGGCAAATGCTCAGTACCCGTGGTGATATTTTGCCACCTGCCTTCCTGATCGAATTAACCAAACTGCAGGATACTGTCCCACCATTTCCTGCTGATGTCGCCATCAAGATCATCGAGTCTGAACTGGGTCGACCATTGCATACCGCGTTTCAAGACTTCTGCTATGAGCCTCTGGCCGCTGCATCGCTCGGGCAGGTGCACACTGCCACCCTTCACAGTGGAGAGCGGGTCGTCGTGAAGATCCAACGGCCAGACATTCAGCAAACAATGACCCTCGATCTAGCTATTCTCAACGATATCGCAGCCTTAGCACAAGAGCGCACAGCACTGGGGAGTCAATATAACCTTGTCGATCTGGCCTGGGAGCTTAGTACCACATTACGTTCCGAATTAGATTATCGACGTGAAGGACGTAATGCTGATCGCTTTCGCAAGAACTTTCGTGGTAGTACCATCATACACATACCAACTATCTATTGGGAACATACCAGCCTGCGTGTACTCACGAGCGAACGATTATTTGGTGTCAAAATTAACGATATCCAACAACTACAAGAGAACGGCATTGATCAAAAATCGCTTGCTCGTAATAGCGTTGAACTTATTCTTCGCGAGATTTTTCGTGATGGCTTCTTTCACGCTGATCCCCATCCAGGTAATTTTTTTGCACTACCAAATGCCGTCATTGGTGTCGTCGATTTCGGGCAGGTTGTTTCGCTTGATCGAGAAACCATTAACAACCTGCTCCTGCTGTTAGTAGCGCTCACACGCAATGATGCAAATGGTGCATTACGGGCCATGCAACATCTAGATATCTTAGACCGACGTGATGTCACACCCACGTTGCGACGCGATCTGATGCGGTTCATGGATCGCATTGTTGACAGCCCACTGGAAGAAATGTCGGCACACGAGACAAACGAAGAATTACTGCAGATTATCCGACGGCATCATTTACGCATGCCGGTTCCTCTTGCGTTATTGTTGAAAGCAATCGTGATGATGGAAGGCGTTGGTATACAACTTGATCCCCACCTTGATACATTTGCCGTGGCACGGCCTTATGCGACTCGTGCCTTGGCAGAACTTGCTTCACCAGAAACCGTTGCAAAACGCACATTGGAGCAAGTACAAGAGGTTCGCGAAGTAGCAACGATTCTGCCGAGACAACTGAGCGATACACTCCGTCGTCTCGAGGATGGTGAACTAACACTTCAAACACGGGAGACAGAGACACGACGCCTTGCCTCTGCACTGACATTGGCAAGCATGCGGATCGCGCTGTCGGTTACTTTTATGTCCTTTATGCTGACATTAGGGATGACCGGTGTCGCCGCTAGTCTCGGATGGAACAATCAGTTCATGTTTATTTTTAGCCTGATTGGCAGCATCGGTGCCATCCTTACTGGCTTAGCACTGCTTGTGAGCATCATACGTCGCGGTGACCCATAGCTGTCGATAGAAACGGCTACGTTTGTAACAAACGAGCAGCATGTAAAACATTCCGCAGCAACATGACATTGGTGACAGGTCCGGTGCCACCGGGGACCGGCGTTATGGCACTAGCTACCTCTGATGCACTTGCAAAATCGACATCACCTGTCATTGAGCCATCATCCTGCACATTGATGCCAAAATCGACAACCACTGCTCCTGGTCGAATCATAGAACCATCGACCAGTTTGGCACGGCCAGCAGCAACCACTACGATGTCTGCCTCTCGTACAACTGCAGCAAGATCAGGAGTACGGGAATGAGCAATCGTGACTGTCGCGTGAGACTGGAGCAGGAGTAATGACATAGGTTTCCCGACGACCATGCTCCGCCCAACGATAACAGCACGCTTACCAGATATCTCAATATTGTAACGTTGCAGAAGTTCTATACCACCTGCAGGTGTATTGGGTACAAAACGTGGCTCACCTTGCATAAGCAATCCGGCATTAGAAGGATGGATACCATCGACATCTTTGCGTGGATCAAGCTGGGCAATTGCCGTATCAGCATCAAGGCCTGCCGGAAGAGGAAGTTGTAAAAGAATACCATGTGTCTTTTCATCCTCACTGAGACCGCGCACCACTGACTCAAGGCGATCCTGTTGGGTTCCTTCTGCGAGATGTGGCTTAATAAAATGAATGCCGAGATTGTCACAGGCTTTTTGAATGCTTCGTACATACCGCTCTGAAGCACTATCTCCTTCGACGTGAACTACTGCCAATGTGGGGGTTATTCCAACTTCGGACGTAAACTGTTGGATCTCTGTGCGCAATTCCTCACGA
Source organism: Chloroflexota bacterium (assembly GCA_039178835.1). GTDB lineage: Bacteria > Chloroflexota > Chloroflexia > Chloroflexales > Roseiflexaceae > AL-N1. The sequence goes on along the minus strand of JBCDFA010000001.1, from coordinate 30,039 downwards.
AGTGTTTTGGCCAACATACGTCCATCCAAAATCATTGCTGCCATCTGTCACCTACTTTGAACGAGAATGTGTGTTTGACTATTATACGATCAGTATGCAAAAAGGCGTATTGTGTCATCCATTCAGGTATCAATAATAGTGAAATGGACCATATTAGGTGATACATGCTTCTCTCAAAAAGAACAAACCACAGGTAATATAGAGCTATGCATCATGAGAAATAGGATATAATACGGATCAAGAGAAGATGTTAAGCCACTCTTGGAGCCCGTCAAGAGATGTATTGCCCAAAACCAGGGGAAGTCATATAATACAGGCATTGCTTCGTGAATATGCACACAAAGCGGTGTTGGAGAGATAGAATAATGATCTCTTGCCGATGTTACACGTTCTACTTTGTATCGAGTTCCCTCCAATCCTCTTTGTACAATCAGTAAAACAGCTATACTCGATAGCAAGAGATCGAGATGCAATAATGAGCCTCTCCTACAGGACAATCCGCTATGGCACATATGACGAAAGATGGCAATCTCTCAAATGCCACAGTAGTACGTCAGCCGATCAATCCACTGGCTCGTAAGAACGCGCAAACATTGGTGATCGGGTTTGCGCTCATTATATTGGTTGGTACTGTGCTGCTGCGGCTGCCCATAGCTGGAACCGAGCGTCCACTCACGTGGAGCGAGGCCCTATTCACCTCAACAAGTGCTACGACCGTCACTGGTCTTGTTGTGATTACCCCAGCACGTGATCTCTCCCTTTTTGGTCAGATTGTAGTTCTGCTTCTAATACAGATTGGGGGAATCGGCTTTGTAGCGTTCTCGGTCCTTTTGTTTGCCCTCATTGGTCGACGTCTTGGTATCGCTGAACGATTACTACTACGCCAATCTCTCGGTGTTATGCATACCATTGGTATTGGTCGTCTAACACTTTCTGTATTGTTCGTTACATCTATTATCCAGCTTGCTGGAGCCATCTTGCTCTGGCTCCGTTGGTGGCCCGAAATGGGTATGGGACGGGCAGCATATCTGGCTATTTTTCACTCAATCAGTGCCTTCTGCAATGCAGGGTTTGATTTATACAGTGGTGTTGATAGCCCGCTCTTTGGCTTTGGCAATGACATATTTACGCTAACCGTTTTAATGGGGCTCATTATACTAGGGGGACTTGGTATCCTGGTTGCCCTCGATCTTATCACCTTCCCCTGGGATAACAAATTACTTGTCCATACGAAGCTAACATTAATCATTTCAGCCATACTTATTGTTTTAGGGTTAATCGTCTTCGCATTCGATGATTTTTTTGGGACAATTACCCAGGCTACCCCCCTCGAACGTTTCTGGATAGCACTCTTTAGTGTCGTATCATCACGGACTGCTGGTTTAACGATTGTGCCATTAAATGAATTAAACGAAGCAAGTGCGTTGACTCTTATGATATCTATGTTTATCGGAGGTGCTCCTGCCTCAATGGCTGGTGGTGTAACGATCAGCACGGTTGGTGTCCTTATCGTAGCAGTGGTGTCCACCGTGCGTGGAAAACCACAATCCGTCGTCTTTGGACGTACATTGCCGCTTGAGACTATTGGCAAAGCCGTAGCCGTTATGACGGTCTCGACTCTCTTATGTTTTATCGTTACCTTGATCCTCCTCGTTGATCGTACAGGAGCAGGATTTGAAGTAGGTTTTGAGGTTATCAGTGCCTTTTCGAATACGGGATACTCGCTTGGAACAACTTCAGAGTTGGATGATCTAGGCCGCCTTCTGATCGCTTTTACCATGTTCTGGGGACGCCTTGGCCCGCTTACACTCGTCATCCTGATTGCCCAACAAGAAAAACCAACTACCGCGCTCTACCCGTCAGAGCAAATCGTTATAGGTTAAAATAACGACGATCATGTATCTAAACGACAGACAACTCTATTGATAGCTATAAACACATACATTCATAATCCAAGAGGATGCTATGTTAGAACGATTTAGACAATGGTGGAAGTTCACCAATCATACAACAGAACAAACCCAAAAAACCCAGAAAGAACTTATCACACAAGATACCCGTTCCTTGCCAGATCTACGCTCGCACGGTCGGAACCGCCGCCCATTCTTGCACCGCGACAAACGGCAATTTATTATTATTGGCTTAGGCCGATTTGGAACCAGTTTGGCTAAATCGCTTGTTGAGCAGGGACATACCGTCCTTACCGTCGATAGCGACTATCAGCGAGTACAGGCCATTGCCTCTGAGTTGCCCAACGTTGTGAATATCGACGCTACAAATATTGATGCACTGCGCGAAATTGGGATCGATCACTTTGATATTGGGGTGGTTTGCATTGGTACCGATTTTGAGAGCAACCTGCTTGCAACCGTCCTTTTGTGCAAATTGGGCGTCCCACGCGTAATTGCCAAAGCGCGTACACGAACACAACGGGACATTCTCATTCAGGTCGGCGCGGACGAAGTCATTCTGCCTGAGCACGAAGCCGGGGTCCGGCTGGCACGGCGACTTTCATCCATTCGGCTAGTGGATTTTTTGGAACTCAATCCCAATATTGGGATTATCGAGGTGATTGCGCCAGAGCATCTCCAGGGCAAAACATTGGCAGAGGCAGACCTACGCCAGAAACATGGCCTGAACATCCTGGCAATCTGGCGCAACGAAGAAGTGCTTGTCAGTCCATCTGCTGACACACGTATTTTGACAAACGATAAGTTACTGGTCTTTGGCGAGGTCGCCGATGCGAAACGTATGTGTGATTGACACACAATGCAATGTATAGAGTAGTCTATTGTTGTATACGTTTGCCAATACTCACCGCCAACGCGTGACATATCGCCATATGGACATCTTCCACTTCAGGCATAAAGTGGCTTGGCACAACAACTCCAACATGGGTCATCTTGGACAATTGCCCGCCACCAAACCCAGTCATACTAATAGTATTGGCGCCCTGTTCATTTGCCCATTCAACAGCACGTAGGACATTTGGCGAGTTGCCACTACCAGAAATAGACACCAACGTGTCGCCAGTTCGATAGATGTTCATGAGTTGCTCAACAAATACACGCTCATAATGAGTATCATTGGCCCAAGCAAGCATTACTGGAATGTTATCTGTGAGTGCGATGGCACGCATACGAGGCCGATCTTCACAAATGGTCCATTTTGATAAATCGCATGCAAAGTGGGAGGCAGTCGCTGCACTCCCACCATTCCCACATATGATGATGGCACCATCACGTGCGTAGGTTTCCCATAACGCCCGTTCGATAGATTGTAGTGATTCCTGTGGTGTAGCTGAGAGGGTTGTTGCGAGACTTTCCAAGTAAGCGCCTATATTCTCCACAATATACCTGCCTCACATTGTGGGGGAGATAGCATAAAAGAGTGTTCAGATCACCCCCATAACCGATAACGTAACAAGGCTGCAATAGCAAGAAAACCTTGACTTGGACGCATCTTCTTTCCCTCTTCATAGGTTCGTCCAAGGTAACTCACCGGAACTTCGTAGATGCGGTGGCCTCGTTTAAGCACTTTTGCTGCAATTTCCGGCTCCAGTCGAAAATCGTTACTCTCGAGTCGTAGATCACGCAGAATATCTGTTCTCATAGCCTTATAACAGGTTTCCATGTCAGATATCCAACAATTGAATAAAAAGTTGGTAAGAAATGTAAGACCCTTGTTACCTATCGCATTCCAGAAATACATACCTGTATGACGCCCCATGAAACGAGAACCAAAAACAACATTAACTCGTCCATCAGCAATTGGCTGGATAAGTTCATAATAATCATTGGGATCATACTCTAAATCAGCATCCTGGATGATGGCAATGTCGCCACGTGCACGTGCCAGCCCGGTACGAACGGCCGCACCTTTCCCACGATTGCTTGGATGACGGATCACGGTCATTGCGGGATCTGCTGCGGCAGACTCACACAAGATTTCATAGGTATTGTCCGACGAATGATCATCAACGGCAATAATCTCCTTTGGCATCTCTACCGTTCGTACACGCGCCAAAATATGTTGAAGCGTTGCCTCTTCGTTGTAACAAGGCATAATAACTGAGAGTAACATGCGTCTCCTAACCCATCGATAAAAGAATAATCGGTACAGCAATGAGCGCTACAATGAGCAATAAGCCAAGTAATAGCTTCATCTGCTCACTTGAGCGGCGCGAAGCTAATTGTTCACGTGCGTCAGGTGCATATGGCACATTGACTGGTTCAGCAAATAACAACTGACCAAGAGCGCTTGGCGATTGTGTGAGTGTTCGAAATATGACGACGACAAGATCACGGGCAGTAACAAATGGTGGTGCCCAGTATGCCTCTTCACGGCTTACAGGCTTGCCAGTCAGGGAGCAAAAAAGCTGCTCCTCGGTAACCTTCGACTGATCGGACGATGTTGTTGGTATTGTTTGCTCAGTCATAGTAGTACTCCTCGTGTTACACATAGCAGTATGTTCGATTGAGGTCATGTTACATCCGAATCACACACTTGTAATTCAACGAAGTGTTTTCACAAATGCATCAATTCGTTCAAGCGCCGTTTCAATTTTTTCATATGCAGTTGCATAACAGGCACGTACAAATCCTTCACCACTCGGACCAAAAGCGTTCCCTGGAACAACAGCTACCTGCTGCTCCAAAAGCAATCGTTCGGCAAACTCCTCACAGGTAATACCCAAATGACCTACCTGTGGAAATGTATAAAATGCACCCTTTGGTTCAAAGGTAGGCAAGCCAATCTGGTTGAATCCAGCGACGATTGTTTGCCGACGCCGATTATATTCGGTGACCATTTCGTGGACAGCAGGCTCCCCATTTAAGATCGCTTCCAACCCGGCATACTGGCTCATTGTCGGAGCAGACATGATCGCATACTGGTGGATTTTGCGAACTGCAGCAGTCACATCGGCAGGGGCCGCCATCCAACCAAGACGCCAGCCAGTCATCGCATAGGCTTTGGAGAAGCCACCGAGCAAGACTGTACGCTCACGCATGTTGGGTAAAGTTGCAAAACAGGTATGATCAACGCCATATACCAAACGATCATAAATTTCATCCGAAAATACGAGCAGATCATGCGTTTCTGCAATCTTCGCCACCTCAAGCAATCGCTCACGGGGCATCACTGCGCCAGTTGGATTGTTGGGGTAACCGATTAGAATGGCTCGTGTGCGTGGTGTGATAGCTGCTTCGATAGCTTGACCGGTGACTTGAAAATCATCTTCAACTGATGTGGCGACATGTTGTGGAATCCCATCCGCGAAAGCTACTGTCGCAGCATACGCCACAAAACAGGGCTCAGGGACGATCACTTCATCTCCATCATTGACAGTTGCAAGCATGGCCAATTGTAGTGCTTCACTCACACCCACAGTGATGAGGATCTCTGTCTCAGGATCATAACGTACATCATATAAGCGCTGAAGATGATGAGCTATTGCCTCACGCAGTTCAAACAGCCCCGAATTTGAGGTATAAGCGGTATGTCCATCCTGAATGGAGCGTACTGCAGCATCCCGAAACGGTGCTGGAGTTACAAAATCAGGCTCACCGATTCCTAACGAAATCACTTCTGGCATTGTTGCGGCAATGTCGAAAAATCGTCGTATCCCAGAAGGTGGTACTCGATCTACTCGTTTGGCAATACGCTCATGTGTCATAACATCCTCTTACCATCAATAGTATACAGTCAAAATACTTGCTGGTTGTTTATCGCAAATCGTACCATATTTCCTTATTTTCGCAGGAGATAGCTTGCCATGACGTTAGTACCATTTTCATCACATGCTGTAGTTCGGGAGTTGATTAAACTCATCCAATAATCGACATAACCCGTCGAGCCAAACCAGGGAACAAAGTGCAGGCGACAGCAAAGACACGCCCAACGTGTGGAATCACTATTTCACCCTGTATCTTTCGTTCAACTGCCCGTAACGTAACATCTGCAACACGTTCAGCGGTTGTCCAAGGTACTAACTGTGTGCTGCGTGCATAACGCTCAAGAGGTGCACGTCGTTGAAATCCTGTCAATGCAATCCCTGGACATACGACTGTACAAAGCACACCCGTCCCATGTAGTTCAAGCATTAAGGCACGTGACATCCCTATGAGTGCAAACTTACTGGCGCTATAAAATCCCATGTTATTGGTTGCAATGAGGCCAGCTAGTGAAGCCATCATAATGATATGACCACTCCTTTGTGCTAGCATATGTGGCAAAAAAGCTTGAGTACAGCGGGTAACACCACAAAGATTAACATCCAACATCTCATTAAAATCTGACAGGGAGGCATTTACCACCGAATCGATGACACCAAATCCAGCGCTGTTAACCAAAACATCAACAGAGCCAAATCGCTCAAGTGTTCTGCGAACTAAATGCGCCACATCCTTATCTTGTGTCACATCCGTTGGGATAGCTAAAATACGATTGCCTTGTAAGGTAGCTGCAACATGTGCCAAAGGTTCTTCTGAACGGGCAGCAAGAACTACCGAAGCACCAGATTGCACACACTTCTGAGCGATAATTTTACCAAAACCACTCGAAGCACCTGTAATAACAACAACTTTGTTTTGTAAAGCAACCATAGTGTATATGGGACGTTAAAAAGTGTAAAACCACAGTGTAGCGATTAAAGAATTGCTTAGATAAGATATGAATTGTGTGCGAGTGTACGAGTAAGCAGACCAATTGTCAAGTTTTTTCTGTTGGTATATGATGCAGCCTGAACAAAAGAACAGTTTCAAAAGTATTTACTTGACAAAGCAGAAAACGGAGTGCTATACTCATTGTTATATTATGTACAAAAAATGTAATATAGATCAGTTTCAGGAGCATATCGATGACCACAGAGCATCGTGAGCAAGGTGAAACACGTCAACAGATCATACAACAGATTCGACGTCAGGGCGAGATGACAGCCACTGAACTAGGGGAAGCTTTAGGGATTGGTACTGTTGGTATACGTCAACATTTAGCTTTGCTGGAACGTGACAATCTTGTCTATGTTTCCAGTGTAAGGCGAGGCGTAGGTCGACCAAGTCATCTGTATGCACTAACCGAAGAGGCTGAAGCACTGTTTCCCAAAGGTTATGATAAGCTTGCTGTTGAAGCTATCACATTTATTGAGGCCTCCGGAGGCAAACCAGCCATTGATAAGTTTCTGACGGCGCGTCGTGAACACCTAGCTAAAATCTATGGGCCACGTCTGGCTAACAAGTCATTAGTAGAACAAGTAAAAGAGTTAACAGTCATACTGAACGAGCAGGGATTCATGTGTGAATGGGAGCAGATAGAGGAAGGGGTATTTGTGCTCACCCAACATAACTGCCCCGTTGACTGCGTGGCTCGTGAATATCGGCAGATGTGTGCATCGGAGCTAATACTCTATGAAGATGTACTCGGCGCATCTATTGTACGTGAAACTTCCATTGTAGAAGGTGCGACATTTTGTCGTTACCGTATTAATATGGCTTAAATCGGTACGTTTGTCTAGCATCAACCATCCAAAAGTAGCACTGTAACACGATTGATAGGGATATTTCCCCTCCTATAACTGAGCAGGTTTTCTCTGCTCAGTTCGTTTGTTCGTCTTGTCTTGTAGTCTCTATAGAATTTTCAGGAGGATTTCATGGCTTTTACACTACCATCACTTCCATACGATTTTGCTGCATTGGAACCACACATCGACACACAAACCATGCAGATTCATCACGGCAAGCACCACGCAACTTATGTCAACAATTTGAATGCCGCACTCGAAGGACACGCTAATTTGCAAAGTCAAACCATTGAAGACATTCTTCGCAACATCAACGATGTGCCAGAAGGTATTCGCATGGCAGTACGCAACAATGGCGGTGGGCATGCAAACCACACCCTGTTCTGGTCCATTATGGGACCAAACGGTGGTGGCGAGCCAAAAGGCGCCCTGGCTCAGGCTATCACCAGCACATTTGGTGATTTCAACACATTCAAGCAACAAATGATTGATGCAGGTGTCAAGCGCTTTGGGAGTGGCTGGTCTTGGCTTGTGAAAGACACTAGCGGCAAACTACATGTGCTGAGCAGTGCCAATCAGGATAGCCCTTTTATGGATGGTCAAACCCCACTCATGGGTATTGATGTATGGGAGCATGCCTACTACCTCAAGTACCAGAACCGCCGACCAGATTACCTCAGTGCGTGGTGGAACACCGTGAACTGGGACACTGTAGCAGCAAACTTTGAGAAGTAAGTTCTAACTACATTTCAAGAGAACGATGGAAGAGGGTGTGGTCAACCATACCCTCTTTTGTGTGTACTTCTTTCACACGTATAATCACTGACTGCTATGCACTATAAGACCCCTGTATGAACACCTCAGTCGAGAGGACGATTGCCGCACGTGTCGAAGGGTGGTACAATTATTATCGAAAACAAATCATTATTTGAACGGCGAGGGTAAAGTATGGAAAAGTCAACCTGGACAACCAGAGTGGGCTTGGCACAAATGTTAAAAGGCGGCGTCATTATGGACGTTGTCAATGCTGAGCAGGCCCGTATTGCCGAAGAGGCTGGTGCCGTTGCCGTTATGGCACTTGAGCGCGTCCCTGCTGACATACGCGCTAACGGTGGGGTTGCACGGATGAGTGACCCAGAACTTATTGTTGAAATTATGGAAGCTGTTACGATACCTGTGATGGCCAAGGCACGTATTGGGCATTTTGTAGAAGCACAAGTGCTTGAAGCCATAGGTGTCGATTATATAGATGAAAGTGAAGTGCTCACTCCAGCGGATGAAGAGCACCACATTGATAAACATGAGTTTAAAGTTCCCTTTGTCTGTGGTTGTCGCGATTTGGATGAAGCACTCCGCAGGGTAAACGAAGGTGCAGCCATGCTTCGCACCAAGGGAGAAGCCGGAACCGGCAACGTTGTCGAAGCGGTTCGCCATGCTCGTGCAGTGTATGGAACTATTCGACGTTTACAAAATATGAGTACGGACGAACTGTATAGTGCAGCAAAAGACCTTAGGGCACCATATCATCTGGTCAAAGAGATTGCCGAAACAGGCAAACTTCCGGTCGTCAACTTTGCCGCGGGTGGAATCGCTACACCTGCCGATGCTGCGCTGATGATGCAGCTTGGTGTAGATGGTGTGTTCGTTGGCTCAGGTATCTTCAAATCTGGTGATCCAGCCAAGCGCGCTCGTGCAATTGTTGAAGCAACCACTCACTACAACGAACCTGAAATCATCGGACAGATCAGTCGGGGACTTGGCGAAGCAATGGTAGGCATCAATGTGCAAACACTGACTGATGATCAACGTATGGCTGAACGTGGATGGTAGCCATACTGCCGTGTGACACCAACGATTGAAGGTTTCTTGTCCTTATGATAGTAGGTATTCTCGCCCTTCAAGGTGACTTTCGCGAACACGAACAAGTCCTTCAAAAGCTGGGCGTTTCCACACAACAAGTCCGTCTCCCGAAACATCTGGAATATGTTGATCGTCTTATTATTCCAGGAGGTGAAAGCACCGCAATTGGGAAATTGCTTGTTATGTATAACCTATTGGAACCTATCCGAGAGCGGGGGCTCCAAGGCCTACCTATCTGGGGGACCTGTGCAGGGGCCATTTTGATGGCCAAACATATCGCAGAAGGTCGTCCAGCAGGTCAGCCAAGCCTTGCACTTGTTGATATCACGGCAAAACGAAATGCTTTCGGACGGCAATTGGACAGTTTTGAAGCCAATCTTAATGTTCCATCACTTGGTGAAGATTCATTTCATGCCATCTTTATCCGAGCACCATTGCTCGAATCACCTGAACGTGATGTAGATACTATCGCAACATTGGAAGGACAACACATTGTAGCAGCGCAACAGGGGGCATTCCTGTTGACTTGCTTCCACCCTGAATTATCAAACGATGATCGCTTTCATCGCTATTTTCTAGAATTGTAACAAGGCCTACTAGAACAATTATGATAGGACCCGCCACACTAGGCGACTTGTGGACACTACGACGCAAACCACGTCATCAAGTCATGTTGTACAACCAAATCATGTTGGCTCGGCCACACCGACGTGTTTGGTTTCTCATTCGTTGTTTACTGGAAGGCAATGGATCAGATGGGTTAACCCTCATGTATCGTGAGCCGGGTGTGCGTGCGGCCATTCAATCAGTCGGGCGGAGTAAGCGGCCGGAACAAGATATTGTCCTAATGGCTATCTATGGTGCACGATGTCGCCATATTACGGACCATGATATCTGGTTTCGTCTTCTGGAGGACGTATGTATTCAAGCAGGACACCACCACATTCAACGATTGTATGCAGCCCTCTCACAGGGTCATGAGGAGCTACGAGAGGTTTTCCGACAACTTGGGTTTGACAACTATACACAACAAACTGTCCTTCGATTAGAAGGACCCGATTGGGATCAGGGAACAACGTTGGCTCCAATGCGTTCCCAATCTCGTCGTGATGTGTGGGCTATTCACAAACTGTACGGCGCAATAACACCCCGTCTCGTACAATATGCAGAAGCGCGTGAAAGTCGTACTTGGGCACTCCCACGTGGCCAGGGTAAGCGACTACGTCGACGTGGCTGGGTGCTGGGTCCTGATGACGATCTTACGGCATATTTGCAACTTACTAGTGGAGTGATGGGACATACATTCACCCTACTATTGCGACCGGAACACCGTGATATTACAACTGATATTTTACGATTCGGCCTGGGACAAATCCCGGACTCACAGCCAGTGTATCTTCTGTTACGGGATTACCAGCGTGAAATTTTGCTTCCCGCTGGTGATCTGGGGTTTCAACCTATTGGTGAACAAATGCTCCTTTGTAAACGAACAACAGTGGCAGAACGGAGTTCCGTAATCCTAAAGCCAGCCTTAGAACCAAGTCTGGAATCACGTGCCCCTGTGCCGACCATACTTCCACATAGGAGTGATGCACAGCAATATGACAGAGCAACGCGACATCACCAGCAACATAGATCTATTACTGGAGGCTCTTCCTCCTCACATTCGACATAGTCTTGACAATACCGCCGAAGGCAAAGAAGACTTGCTTGAGATTATTATGGATCTCGGACGTATGCCAGAAGCACGGTACCGCACTTCCGAAGTATTCCTCAGTGATCATGAGGTATCACAAGATGATATCGATTATGTTATGGCACGCATTGGGGAGTTTGGTGAAGATAATCGTGCTGGTATTCCACGAACCCTACATCGCATTTCGGCCATTCGTAATCGTGCGGGTAAAGCTATTGGACTGACATGTCGAGTCGGACGAGCTGTCTTTGGTACAATAGCAATTTTGCGCGACTTGATCGACTCTGGGCGCAGTGTGCTGCTACTTGGTCAGCCAGGGGTCGGAAAAACGACCATGCTACGCGAAACGGCCCGTGTGTTGGCCGAAGAATTACGCAAACGAGTAGTGATTGTTGACACATCAAATGAAATTGCCGGCGATGGCGACATTCCCCATCAAGGTATTGGACGTGCACGACGCATGCAGGTCCCACGTCCAGCCGAACAGCATGCGGTCATGATCGAAGCAGTCGAAAATCATATGCCCCAAGTAATTGTGATTGATGAGATTGGTACAGAACTAGAAGCCCTGGCAGCACGTACCATCGCCGAACGTGGTGTCCAGCTGATTGGCACAGCGCACGGCAACAATCTCGATAATCTGATGGTAAATCCAACACTTTCAGACTTAATTGGTGGCATCCAGGCAGTAACGTTGGGCGACGATGAGGCACGGAGACGCGGAACACAAAAAACGGTGCTGGAACGCAAAGCCCCCCCAACATTCGATGTATTAGTAGAAATCCGCAGTTGGGACGAAGTTATCGTTTATAATGATGTTGCCAATGCTGTTGACAGTTTATTACGAAGTGAATTACCACAGGCCGAGTTACGCCAACGCGATGCGGATGGTCAGATTACCATCCAACCAATGAGCGACCCTTTTATTGGTCAACAAGAAGTCACGCTCGCACAGCAAACTGTTGGTGGTATGCGGCGAGAACGTAATGGCTCACGTGAACAACGCAGTGCCACACCACAGTATGTGAATGGGCCACGCAATCGGAATGTACGAGCAGATGCAGGGAATGTGTTCGCAAAACCACAGCAGCGCATCTACCCGTATGGGGTAAGCCGAGATCGACTGGAGCGTGCCATTGGCAATTTACGAGTACCAGCAGCTATAGTACGTGATATGCAAGACGCAACTATGGTCATGACCCTGAAAAGCTATTATCGTCAAGGGGCCAACCGGGTGCGGCAAGCTGCAGATCGTGGTGTCCCTGTCTATGTTTTGCGTAATAACACTATCACACAAATGGAACGTCAGCTGGCAGATGTTTTTAACATTCAAATAGCTGAACAGGTTCCTGGTAAACGCCCTCATCTCAATCGTGAGGAAGAAGTACAAGCACGGCTGGAAACCGAAGAGGCCATTACCCAAATGTTGAATGGTGAACATCAGGCTGTGGAGTTGACCCCACGCAGTAACTACATTCGCCGCCTCCAACATCAGATGGCCGAACGATACAATCTCAAATCAGAGAGTCAAGGGCATGAGCCGAATCGTCGGGTCAAGCTCTATCGATCATAATCAGGCGGAGATCCGTTTCTAATGTAAGGTGTGGTTGTTCTAATGAGCTTGTTTATCACATTTGAAGGTATTGATGGTAGCGGAAAGAGTACACAAATCCAACTTCTCTACGAGTATCTTCAGGCACGTGGGTATCCTGTCATCAAAGTACGTGAACCGGGTGGTACACCTATAAGCGACTGGATTCGACGTATCTTACTTGATCTACGACACACCGAAATGGCGACGACCACAGAAACCCTACTCTTTTCTGCTGCTCGTGCCCAATTGGTGCTTGAAACCATCCGACCATATCTGTTTGAACATGGGGGCATTGTCCTTTGTGATCGTTATGCTGACTCGACCTATGCGTATCAGGGATATGGTCTGGGGCGCAACTTGGACGAGTTACGCATGGTCACTTCGATGGCGACTGGAGAACTTCAACCAGATGTCACCATCTTTTTGGATCTGAGAGCTGAAGAAGGACTTGAACGCAAACGTATAAAACAACAGCCCATACGTAGATCGGCATTGGCAAATAGCTGGGAAATCGAAGGAACAACCGACGCTGTACCACAGGAGGCGTCGACACAAACACCTGAATGGAATCGGCTAGATGCACGTGAGTTAGCATACCATCAACGAGTTGAAATGGGTTATCGTGAGTTGATAGCCGAATCCCCTGAGAGGTGGGAAATTTTCGATGCACGGCAACCAATTGACATCTTGGCACATCAGATTCAGATGACAGTTGAACCTTTGTTGGAACATGTGCGTTTGTTGGAGCCCGAAACATGAAATTGGTCATCGCCGTAGTTCAAAAACAGGACGCCGGCGAACTTGTCAAAGAACTCACCATCCACAACTACCAAGCCACGCAGATCTGTAGTGAGGGTGGGTTTCTCCACGAGAGCAACATTACCTTACTTATTCTTGTCGAAGATATGGCCGTTGATCGGCTGATCAGACTCATTCGAGAACACTGTTATACACGCACACGTCATGTTTCCCCCATACCTCCTGTGGTCGAATCTGGTGAATTTTATCCACCAACACCTATTGAAGTACAAGTTGGTGGTGCTGTTGTTTTTGTGCTTAGGACCGATCAGGTACGGATTCTGTAAGGCATCAATCACAGAAATACGTACACTTTTCAGCTATCTATCAGATTGTCATGCTTGACATTTTCGTAAAGTGCGCGAGAATCTGCCGAAAGCTGTAAGCGATAGTGTGTCATAAAACACTGTGATACTAAAGGAGTTTGAGGCTTGATAGAAAGAATACAGGATCTTCTTACAAATGTAGTACCCCTCATCATAGCGCTTGGATGGGTGCTAGCTATTTATGCAGTACTGCTCTGGGCTGCTTCAGTACTCTGGGCATATCGTGATATCCGCTCTCGCAGCGATGATGTTGTTGTGCAAGTGCTTGCTATTTCAATGGTGTTTCTATTGCCGTTTGCAGGTATTATTTTGCACCTCATTTTGCGCCCACGTCAGACCCTAGGCCAAAAGTATGAGCGGGAGCTGGAAGAACAATATCTTCGACGTGATCTGGAAGAGCAATACGCATGCCCCAGTTGCCAGCGTGGCATTGAACCTGACTTTATCGTCTGTCCATATTGCCATACATCACTCAGGCGACGCTGTCAGTCTTGTGATCGTGTGGTTGACCTGACGTGGTCTGTCTGTCCATACTGTGGTGATGGAAGCGCAGCCAAACCAACACGTACATATCAAAATCAGATAGCAGTGGACCCTACGCCTGTTGAACTACTCGAACGCTAGAAAGCACGGCTATGTATCCGCAAACAAGACTACATATACAGTCAATTTGGATACGACTACTCTCACTCATAGTGCTGACATGGTTGCTCGCATCCTGTGGGCAGGAAGCACCTGCTCGTATTGAACCAAACGAACCAGATGTAGCCGATACAAATGGAAATACGGGACCAACAGAGGCATCTATTACACAAGAGCCTGAGGAAGCGACAACACCAACAGAAGCACCTGTAGCCTCGCCCGAAATAGAAGAAGCTGTCTCACCAGAATCAGAAGCACCACCAGTCGCTGCTGGATCATTGATGGAAGAACAACGCGCGCTTGGTGATCCCGATGCTCCGATCACAATGGTGGTGTACAGTGACTTTCAGTGACCGTTCTGTGCATCCTTCGTCCGTGAGACGATGCCGCAGATAATGGAACAGTATGTTGAGACCGGACAAGTGTACGTTATTTACCGTGATTTTCCACTGCCCAGTATTCATCCTAGCGCAGTGCTGGCAGCACATACCGCAAATTGCGCAGCAGACCAAGATTCATTCTGGCCCATGCATGATCGCATCTTTGCAGGGTTTGATGCACGCGAATGGGGCGGAGACATTCAATCAGATTTTGCAACATTTCTTGCATATGCTGATGAACTAGACATTGATGCTGATACACTCAACAACTGTGTGCGAGAAAATCGTTTCGCAGCTCAGATTGAATCGGACTTCAATGCAGGGGGCGAACAAGGTGTGCGAAGTACACCATCATTTACACTCAACGATCAGTTGGTTGTCGGTGCACAGCCACTCACGGTCTGGCAGGAACAAATTGATTCGATGCTTAGGGATCAGTAGGGTGTGACTCAATGGCGAGGTATAACAGTAAACGAAATACATGAGAAGAGAGGTACGATACGATGTATCAAAAGAGGCCATGTATTATTGCGTTTAAGGGACACCCTGGAGCCGGAAAGAGTGCAATGGCACGTGCACTCAGTCGCCGACTGGCAATACCCATCATCGACAAAGATGATATCAAAGATATTCTGAATGGTATTTGTGATGATGCCGGCGGACTTGCATATACGACCATGTTTAATATTGCACGGCGTCAACTCGTGCAAGGGCTGAGTGTCATCTGTGACAGCCCACTCAGCGAGATCGGTGGATACACAGCAGCAGCATGTGTTGCACACGACACCGGATCCAATCTCATTATTGTTGAATGCATTTGCTCATCACCAGAGGAATGGCAGCGGCGTATTGAACAACGTGCAGCCCTACGACTCCCATCACACCATATCACCACATGGGATGATTTAGCAGAACATCTTCGGCGGCGGGAAAAAAGCTCCAATTATACTATCAATGATCCTTATCTGGTGCTTGATACGCTTGGGGCTTTTGATGAGATAGTAGAGCAACTTATTACCTGGCTTGGTCACTATGATGCAAATATCACGGCAAATATGTATGAGCAGGGAGACTATCGTGAACGAGAGACACATACACTCCCCCACCAAGAAATCTAAACGATTCGTTCAAATATACGAGAGTAGTAATACTACATCTCATGCTCGCCATTGCTCCGATATGCCCCCAAAAAGTCACGGAGAATAATCGAAGCAGCGACCGAGTCAATCTGTTCACGACGACGATCTCGCTTAATCCCCATTTCAACCATCATCCGTTCAGCCTCAACCGTTGTCAGTCGCTCATCAACCAGATGAATAGGGATCGTAAGATGTGCACGCAATTCATCAACAAACGTCTGCACCACCTCAGCCTGTGGTCCAACCTCGCCACTCATTGTGAGCGGTAAACCGACGACCAAGGCGGTCACTTCGTGTTCCTCGATCAAATCAGCAATCTTCTGTAATCGCGATACCTTTGGGGTAACATGGACTGTGGTAAATGGTGAGGCAAGTAAACGGGTCGTATCGCTTAATGCCACACCGATTCTTCGCTCTCCTACGTCAATAGCCATAACACGACCAGGTTCATTCGTCACGTTCTACGTCTCCCTCCGTTGATGGTGGGGCTGTAATGTTTATATTAATAAGCATATCAAATGGTGGAAACGTAGCTCTGTTCTCTGGCAACTCAAAACCACCTATAATTCCCTGACTCACAAGCTGTCGAAGACTCTCCTCTGCAGCAGAACGGGATTGGTTACGAACTGCGTTTTGTATTTGGCTCATAGCCCCGTCATCAACACTCTCTAGCGGTGTACATATCATCACACCCTCAACTGTGAGACTCTGACCGTCCCATACCCAGGTAGGCTGGCCAAAACTAAGCTCTTGAGGGCTGCAAGGAAGGCGATCTTCCTGGCGTAGATACTCCCCAATCACAACACTTAGTTGTTCGCTAATTGAAGCATCTGTTGGGGATGCAAGTGCACTAAAGCCAGTACTTGTGGTAACAGTAAAAAAGGGGTTCTCAGGATCGACAGTTTCACCAATAGCCGGTTCAACAACAAGCGGCTCATAGTTGGCTGGATCACCGAGCGTCAAGGTGTTCGGTGTAATTGATTGTTCGTCAATCACCTCACCACTATTAATTTGTTGGCTCAGTTGGGTGATACCAGCACTGTAGAGATCTGTTAACAATGTCCCTAATACCACTTGAATATCATCCCTCGAGACAATGTTTACCTCTTCTTCCGTGCCACCAGTAATCGCATCATTTTCAAAATTCACCGGATTCCCACTGCCAACGGGTTGCTGTCCAGGTATAATCATCTGTGTTACTGTATCTGGCCCCACATTGGAGGCACTTCCTGGTGAGAGTGCTGATACCTGCACAGAAATCTCACCAAAAGTCACACCACGTGCCGTCGATATTGCAGGAGGGATGGTAGCTGCACCATCAATAAGAAAGCGAACCTCCTGCCCTTGATCATTGGTTGCAACAAACTCAGTACCTTCTGGAAGATCAATTGATTGAGCCAGTGAATTGAGAATAACTATTGTACCCCGTGCGACTCCAACTGGAGTGAGTTGTGCATTGGCTTGGCCCTGTACAGAAGTCGATGCCTCTGCAGTAATCACACGGGCCTGAACCACAGCACCATCAATGTCATCAGAACTTGGTGCTATCGGAACAACTTCTTCAAATGGTTCTTCACTCACGGTGGAAGCTGTTGGCCATACATTAATAGTTGTGTTCTGGGTAAAAGCGTAGGTGCTGATAGCACCACCGCCCCCTAAAATGAGCAAAAAGAGTATCCAAAATATGACACCACGACGTTTACGCTTAGGCGCAGGTCGGTCAAAGTCATCAAAATCTTGGAGATGGCGGCCTGGTCCTGGTCGATCAAATTCATCCTGATCATCAAAGTATGCATCATTAGGATCAATGGTAGTGGGGGAATTGCCACGACGAGGGGGGGTATCAACATCCGTATATCCACTACGACGGGGCGACGGCAGATCATCAATGAGTGCACTGTCCCATTCATCATCAAGTGGAACATGCCCAAAGATCGTTTCTTCAGCCTCTATTTTATCCGAGACATGTTGCTTATGCTGTTGCTTGGGCAGAGGTGGCCCTCCAGGGTCAGAAAAATCGTCAAATGTTGAGAAAGACCCGAAATCTTCTTTTGCATAATCAGCTTCAGTGAAATCGGCTGGAACATTGTCAAGAGCATCAAGAAAAACATCATCAGGGCTGGGGTCTAGCGATGATGGAGGTGGTTCATTCTTCTCCGCAAAAACCTGTGTTTCATAAGAACGATCTGCTGGTGCTTTGGCAATAGGTGGTGTGTCTGTTTGCTCTGTAGAAGCGGAGGGCGTATCTGCTGGTGCTTTGATACCAGATGGAGCATTGACACGTGTTTCCTTCACACTAATGACATCCAGTTGGTTTTGTGCTGCTGCAACAAGGATCTGCTCGTCTGAGCTGATAAGAATTGGCTTGATGTTATCCTGCGCCAGGGTTTGCTGTATCTGAGTAAGATTTGCAACCGATTGCAGGACTGTCAGACCATCGGGGACCAACAATTGTACCGATAGCGCACCTGTATCACGTATTTTTGCAATAATAGTTTCAACTGTATCAGTAGGCAGAACCACTATCAAGGCTGCCGCGTCACCTGCCATGACCATGCCTCCATCAGCGTTCAACGATTCCTTATTCTAAAATAGCTATCACCATACTGTAGAGTGATAGTTGTGTTATACAACGTGCTACGCTGTTCCTTGTTCAACAAGCACATTCTCGACTTGATCAAGTGCCTCATCGAGCTTACTCACATCACGCCCACCAGCCTGAGCCATATCAGGTCGTCCACCTCCACCACCACCCATGATGGGAGCTAACGACTTCACAATGTTACCTGCATGATACCCTTGTTCAAGGAGATCACGTGTGACAACTACCATAAGCTGAGGCTTTTCCTTCAGCACTGTACCGAGCACAATAACACCAGAACTCACCTTATCGCGTAACCAATCACCCATTTCGCGCAGCTTGGCTGCATCAGGGACATCTACACGTGCCGCCAGATACGTTACATTATTCACCTGTTTAGTATTGGTCAGCAGTGTATCGAGTGAACCGCGCATCTGTTGACCCTGAAAAGCATTGATCTGTTGTTGTTGGCTTTTCAGCTCAGCAAGCAAGCTGTCGATACGCTCAAGTGCCTGAGATGGGGTAACGCTTAATCGTAATGCGATATCTTGTAGTGTTGTTGTTTGCGTGTCAACCCAGGTCTCAGACTCAAGACCACTCAACGCTTCGATACGCCGCACACCTGCAGCCACACTGCTCTCACCAATAATACGAAAGTAGCCTATCTCACCAGTGCGTGCAACATGGGTTCCGCCACACAACTCACGCGAACATTGCTGGTAGGGTGAGGAAGAGGCCGCATCGCTCGCAGTGCATCCTACAGTGACCATACGCACTTCATCAGTATATTTTTCACCGAAGAGTGCAATAGCACCATGATCAATCGCATCCTGATAATTTGTATTCTCCCACATCACCGCTGTGTCAGAGCGAATCCAGGCGTTAATACGACGCTCAAGTTCCTGAATTTGTTCTGGAGAAACCGAACGCATATGACTAAAATCGAAGCGGAGACGGTCTGGCGCAACAAGTGAGCCAGACTGAGCGGCATGTTCACCCAGCACATCACGCAGTGCACGATGCAAGAGATGGGTTGCGGTGTGGCTCCGCATGATACTTTGACGTCGATCACTATCAACCTGTGCAGTGACTTCGGTATCGATAGCAACTTCACCTTGTTTGACAGCACCATAGTGCACCACTACACCAGGAATTGGTCGCTGTGTATCATTGACTCGTACCTGCCCTGTCTCACTGATCAATGTACCACTATCACCGATCTGGCCACCGGACTCTGCATAAAAAGGTGTCTCGTCAAGAACGATCTGCACCTCCTGCCCAGCGCTAGCTGTTTTTACTAACGCATCGCCTACCACAAGAGCTAGTACACGGCTTTCACTCTTTTCCTGGGTGTATCCAACAAACGAGGTCGGCGGCAGATCCTGATTGCTCCATATTTCAACCGATGTGTTCTGCTTAAAGTGGGACACATCACGCGACTGAACCCGTTGCTCTTCCATTGCAGTTTCGAATCCAGCCACATCAACGGTGAGATTTCGTTCCAACGCTATTTTTTGTGTCAGATCTAATGGGAAACCAAAGGTATCCTGCAGGCGGAAGGCATCTTCTCCAGAAACAGTATTTTCCTTATTCGCTGTTACCTGATCAATGATAGAGTGCAGGCGTGTGAGTCCACTTGAGAGGGTACGCAGAAATTGCCGCTCTTCAATATCGACCGTCTCAAGGATAAAATCACGGCGCTGCTGTAACTCAGGATAGAACGTACCCATCTGTTCGATAACCGTAGCCACTACATCGGCTAAGAAAGGACGTTCAAAACCAATGGTACGCCCCTGATAGGCAGCACGACGCAAAATGCGCCGGAGAACATAGGCACGTCCATTTTTGCCGGGAAGCACACCATCAGCGATCAAGAAGGCCATTGAACGACTATGGTCGGCTACGGCACGATAGGGTGCAAAATGTTCGCGATAATGCGCCTCATCACGCCCTAACAGTTCTATAGTTTTGTGGATAATAGGAGTAAAAATATCGGTATCGTAATTGTTTTTGACATCTTGTAGAACCGAGACAATCCGCTCAAATCCCATTCCTGTGTCGATAGATGGTCGTGGCAAGGGGGTAAGTTTGCCTTGTGTATCACTGTCATACTGCATGAACACCAGATTCCAGATTTCCATGTAATCTGGATCTTCGCTGTTGACACCAATCGCCTGTTGCTTTGTAAGATCATCACCACGGTAGTAATGTATTTCAGAACATGGACCACACGGCCCCGTGTCACCCATGCGCCAGAAATTCTCACTCTCGCCAAAGCGCAAGATACGATCTGACGGCGCTCCAACATGCTGCCATAGCTGGATAGCTTCCTCATCAGCAGATACCTGATCATTGCCCTCAAATACCGTAAACCACAGACGCTCAACAGGTAATTGGAATTCTTCTGTTAGTAGTTTCCAGGCCAATTGAATCGCCTCAGCCTTAAAGTAATCGCCAAACGAGAAATTCCCTAACATCTCAAAGAACGTGTGGTGGCGGGGTGAGGGGCCAACCTCTTCAAGATCATTATGTTTCCCAGATACACGTAGGCACTTTTGAGACGATGTGGCACGAGTGTAGGGGCGTGACTCCAATCCCAGAAATGTATCTTTGAACGGCACCATACCAGCATTCGTAAAGAGAAGCGTGGGATCATTAGCCGGAACCAATGAAGAACTTGAAACAATCGTATGCTGATGTTTTTCAAAAAAGTCCAGATATGTTTGCCTTATATCTGCGCTTGACACATGCTTCATGGCATTGCAATCCTTTGATAGCCTGCTGAATGTTCGTGAATACAATAGTAATTATATGGTCAAAATGTGTTATAGTAAAAGTGCATTACACTAGCTATACTTTGTACGCCAGCGTGCCTGTGGCATTGTACGCCATCGGCTATAGAACCGTCAACTGTTTCTCTAACTGATAGCGCACTTTTGAGACCTTTATCTTTGTAGCACTGTTTACAGATAGAAAAAATTTTATTTTACCAATAAAGCTGTCTTTCACTTAAAAATCCGTTAATTGTCAACCCTATAGTGGGATACATATCAGGCGAATACAGCAATGTAGTGTAGAAAAAGAGGTGACTCGCCAAACCTTGACAAATATGCTATACTGTGCAAACGAACGAGGCACTGTTACCTACATCCTCATGATGTTCGTGCTGATGTTACTACCCCGTTCTGTTGCGAAGGAACAGTCCCCATATTAAGTATGTAGTATGGCATTAACTGCTTTTAGAAGCAGAATAAGATATGCGTTTATATATATCATTTAGACCTCAATCATGGTTTGTAATCCACAAAGGCACTCGAATGCGTTGCAGCGGGATCTTACGCTAGGTCCATGCAATATATGTGTATGTTGATATATTCCCCCATGATGACTGGAGTATGCAAGCGAGGGTTCAGCGTTGGATTTACTATAAAGAATAATAGAACGCTTATTATGAGCTAGCGTCCAGAAACGCTAGCAGGGAGTTATGTGTGTTAAATACAAAAAGGTACAATCAAAATGCACAAATGAATGCTGGTGATGCTAAGGAGAGATCTGTGATTAATGTAGCCGATTTAGAAACCAAGACGCTGAACGATTTGCGTGAATTGGCACGGACCAATGGGATTACAGGCGTCAGCAGCCTCAAAAAGCAGGATCTAATTCTCAAGCTTATTCAAGTGCAAACTGAAGAAGCAGGACACACCTTTAGCGATGGTATTCTCGACATTGTGTCCGATGGATTTGGCTTTTTGCGAGGAGAGCGTATGCTGCCGGGCTCTAGTGATGTGTATGTGTCACAATCACAAATTCGTCGCTTTGGCTTACGAACAGGTGACAGAGTATGGGGACAAATCCGCCCCCCCAAAGAAAGTGAACGATACTACTCACTTCTGCGTGTTGAGTTAATCAATGGTATTGACCCAGAGACTGCACGCAAACGCCCACACTTCGATCAACTCACACCAATTTTTCCCAACAACCAGATCAAACTAGAGACAGAGGAAAAAGTACTTTCAACACGTATGGTTGATCTGATCGCACCTATTGGATGTGGGCAACGTGGTCTGATTGTATCACCACCAAAAGCTGGTAAAACCATGCTGCTAAAGGCTATTGCAAATGGTGTCACGGCTAACCATAGTGACATCAGTCTTATGGTTCTACTAATTGGTGAACGACCAGAGGAAGTTACCGACATGCGGCGATCTGTACGCGGAGAAGTTATCTCATCTACCTTCGATGAACCTGTCGAAGATCACACCAAAGTGGCCGAGATGACACTAGAACGAGCCAAGCGCCTTGTCGAGAGTGGACAAGATGTGGTCATTCTGATGGACTCTATTACGCGTCTTGCACGTGCCTACAACTTGGACATGCCACCTAGTGGACGAACCCTTTCTGGTGGTATTGATCCAGTAGCCCTTTACCCACCTAAACGTTTCTTTGGTGCAGCCCGTAATATCGAAAATGGCGGTTCTCTGACCATTATTGCCACGTGTCTGGTTGACACTGGCAGCCGCATGGATGATGTTATCTATGAGGAATTTAAGGGAACTGGTAATATGGAGCTACACTTGGATCGACGGCTCTCAGAAAAGCGCGTCTGGCCTGCCATCGATATTACACGCAGCAGCACACGTCGCGAAGAAATGTTGTTGGGACCAGACAATTTACGACAGGTTTGGACCTTACGACGTATGGTAAGTATGCTTGGTGAAAACGAGGGTACGGAGTTAATGTTGACGCGTATGGCTAAGACCCGCGATAACACCGAATTTCTGGCAACCTTAAATAAATCCAACTAATAGTTATCTGTTTATAGCTGCATCAGAAGCTACATAGCTATAGCTTGTTTTCCTAGTGTCCACTGAGGAGACTTGTTATAGTGTATCAAAATCTCTCTGTGTGATACATCATAAGATGGATTCATAACAACACTGTAACGACTTTGTATTATTACTCGTACATATATATGATAAAAGTGTTTGATATAATCTCATTTGCTTGAACTACATCCAAACATAATGAGGAGGTACAATGACTGATTACAGTGAATATAATAGCCAGCCTGGGGAACGTATTGACCTTCCAGATCCGCAGATAGTACAGTCTGGTGTTGGTCAGAGTGGGATGAATTATCAAATCGTAGGTACAACCATGCAAGCGGCTGTTATCCAACTGAATCCAGGGCAAACGATGTACTCCGAATCAGGAGGCATGTCTTGGATGAGCGGAAATGTTGATTACAGTACCACAACGGGTGGTGGTGGATTAGGCGGTATTTTCAAACGGGCTATTTCAGGCGAGTCGCTCTTTATTGTTGAGTATACATGTTCGGGTGGTCAAGGACTGGTAGCATTCGCCAGTGAATTCCCTGGCAAAATCGTCCCACTCCATCTGGGAGAAGGCCAACAGGTCATCGCCCAGAAAGACGCCTTCATGTGTGCTGAGAAATCAGTCAATCTAGAGATGCACTTCCGACGGAAGCTGGGCTCTGGGTTCTTTGGTGGTGAAGGATTCATCATGCAAAAACTCACAGGTCCAGGCGTTGCCTTTGTCGAAATGGACGGGGAAATTGTTGAATATACGCTCCAAGCTGGTCAAGTGTTAAAAGTAGATACTGGCCATGTCGCAATGTATGAGCCATCTGTCGATTTTGATATTGAAATGGTACGTGGTTTTAGAAATATCCTCTTTGGCGGTGAAGGTCTCTTCCTCGCGACACTACGAGGTCCAGGGAGAGTATGGCTCCAAACCATGCCTGCCATGAAACTGGCGAAGAAGGTCATTCAATACGCACCAACGAGCGGCGACTCAGGCGGCAGTGGTGGTATTAACCTCGGAAATTTGTTGAGCAATGATTGATAGTATCTTTAAATAACTCATTGACTCAATAGTTAGAGGGAAGTTCCTGATTATTATTGGAAACTTCCCTTTCTTATTTCGAGGCGTATGATTTGTGTAGGATAGGCAGCGTCAAATGGGTGTGGTACAATATCAATCACGTAGAGTTGCGTGGATGTCTATGGACGTAAACCACACATGTTGTTGTGATAGTATCGATGAAGAGTACCATATTTTGCTTAATCTCATGTATAATCTGTTGTGGTCAACCTCTGTAATTGAGGAGTAACACCTGTGTCTGCACTCTCCCGCTTTGAGTCGTTTATGGAGAATATCGTTGAGGGGTCGGTAGCACGCCTTTTTCGTAGTCCGGTTCAACCCTCTGAAATTGCTAAACGACTTGAACGAGCGATGGAAACACATCAGATGATAAGTGTTCGACGTGTTATTGTTCCCAATATTTATCGTGCGTATCTAAACCCACAGGATCTTGCAGCGTTCCAGAATGTGCGTGCCGAAATGGAGCGAGAAATGGCAACTTATCTCGCTGATCTGGCCAAAGAGCGTGGATTCACGATGCTAGAATATCCGCATGTTGAACTCACAGAAGATCCAGGAGTTTCACGACATGGTATTCAAGTCACAGCAGAAACAAGCAGCGCCCCTCCTCAAACCAAATCAGGTGGAAAAACAGAGATTATTCAGAAATCAACACCAGATGCTCCACAACCACGCTCGCGTTTATTACTTAAAACAACCACAGGAACACATACCATTCCGCTGGAAAGCACATTGTTAAGCGTTGGTCGTGGGCTGAACAATGACATTATCCTTGAAGACACCCGAGTTTCACGAAACCATGCACAACTCCAGTATCGCGGACGACGTTTCTGGCTCACCGATCTTGGCTCTACGAATGGAACATACGTGAACGCTGAACCAGTTCAAGAGCAAGCACTTCAGGAAGGTGATACTATTTCACTTGGCGGTCTTGAACTTACCTTTAAGGAATTCTGATTGTATCATTTGTTTTGTAAAATCCATGGTTGATATATTTAATCACATTGGGGGCATGGCCATTCTGTTGTTGCGTATCTCAGTGGTGGCATTGCTCTATTTATTCCTTTGGCAAGTGTTACGCTTTGTGATAAAAGATCTACGCACGAGCGGACAACGAGCAACTACCTCTGGGCAAAGCCCATATGGCCAATTACTGGTGGTGCGTGCAGGGCAAAGTGGTGTGTCGGTAGGCAAGAGCTTCCCCCTAGGGCCCAGTAACATTATCGGGCGGAGCATGGAACACTGTGAAGTCGCGCTCAATGACTCGTTTCTCTCCTCTCAACATGCGCGACTGGAGATGCAGGGTGACACGTGGATGCTTGAGGATTTGAAGAGTACGAATGGCACATTCCTGAATGATATGGAAGTCCGTAGCCCTTCTGCTGTTGAAGAAGATGATATTATTCGTATCGGACGCGTTGAGCTACGCTTGGTCGCCTAACCCACCTACCCTCTTGCCAATACGACAAATTCCCGAGAGTCCCACAAGCCTCGGCTGGACATCTAAGGCTTGTGGCTGATACGAGACTGGCTGACACTGATGCTGTATGTGCTGGTCCCAACATATTTTCCCCTGCCTTCTTCTATCCCACGACAACAAAGTATGAGCATGGTTTTGGACGCCTGAATCGGAATGTGATATAATGCTCAAAGTCAAGTTTAACTATGGAATATCCCGATAACGGGGCACTTATGGGACACCTGCGTGACGCGCACATGGTAACGCGCCACAATACCCTGGGGCATCTATTCGCTTTCGTCTAAGCTAAGCGTGTATACGATGCCCCCTTGTGTTATTAAGTACTTGAAGGAGCCCAGCTATGCTCGATAATTACGCCTTTATCGGTATTTTCTTCGTGGCAGCCGTTGTATTTCCCCTTGTTCCACTGGTCGCCGCGTATTTCCTAAGCCCCAAACATCCGACCGAGACCAAACTCGATACGTATGAATGTGGATTAGAAGCCATTGGAGATATTCGAGTCCAGTTCAAGGTGCAATACTACCTGTATGCACTGGCATTTGTCATTTTTGACATTGAGGTAGTATTTCTATATCCCTGGGCCGTCGCATTTAACCAACTAGGTCTCTTTGCCCTAATCGAAATGGGCGTCTTCCTGATTATTCTATCCTTTGGGCTAGTATATATCTGGAAGAAGGGAGCACTTGAGTGGGTTTAAGTCAGAGGGATTATCATGAGCAACATAGACAATACACAGCTAGATCTCGAAAAACAAGGCATTTTCATCAGTAACGTTAATCGGCTCTACAACTGGGGGCGTCGATCATCACTTTGGCCGTTGTCCTTTGGACTGGCCTGTTGTGCAATTGAAATGATGGCGACCGGGCTATCTCGCTATGATCTGGCCCGCTTTGGTGCCGAAATGTTCCGTGCATCGCCACGACAGGCTGATATGATGATTGTATCGGGAACTGTGACGAAGAAAATGGCACCACAAGTGGTACGGCTCTACAACCAGATGCCTGAACCACGCTATGTCATTTCGATGGGCGCATGTGCAACATCTGGTGGTCCATTTCGCGATGGGTACAATGTGTTGCGCGGTATCGATCTGTTTATTCCAGTTGATGTATACATTCCTGGTTGTCCTCCGCGACCAGAGGCGTTGTTACACGCGTTGATGACACTTCAGAAACAAATCGATAAGCAGAGTATTCAAAAAGTTCGTTGGTATGGGAAACGGAAAAGTCAGGAATTTCCTGTTCCTACCTATGGCAAACGTGGTTTAGATATTAATGGTGAGTTGGCCGATCCCGTTGGTGGTTTGCCCCTTGTCAGTCCATACAGTTCGCCTGAAGCAGGCGAGACACGGACAGGCACGATTGAGCATCCACAAACAGAGCGTTACTTCCCGATTATGGATGAGACTGTGGATCTTGAAAGTCCTCAAAAAGCCAAGGGAGTGTCGCCAGAAATTGCGGCGAACGACTTAAAGCGCAAATCAGAACCGGAGGCCAACGGTGGGTAATATAAGCATAGAAGATCTCAAAGCACAATTAGAACGAGATGTGCCAGGAGCACTGGTATCGGTTCAGCATGTGCCACATAGTCCCAATGGCAAAGAGGAATCGACGACACCTGCGAAGGCCAAAGGCGAGAAAGAATCGATCAATCTCCTTGAGACGAATGATCCAGTCATCCTTGCTGAACGTGTACCAGACGTGTTGAGCTATATGCGTGATACGCTTGGATATGAACTTCTCTCAAACCTGACCCCTGTAGATTATCTTACTGACAATGTGATCGAGATTGTGTACCACTTAATGCACTTGGATGGTGGACCACCATTAGTCATTAAGACACGGGTACCGCGCGATAATGCGGTTGTCCCATCTATTACACCATTCTGGCCAGGGGCAGACTTGCAGGAACGCGAAGCTTATGATCTTTTTGGTGTCGATTTTCCAGGTCATCCATTCCTTACACGTATCTACATGTGGGATGAATTTGAGGGCTATCCCATGCGAAAAGATTTTCCGAAACAGGGCGACAAATATTTTGAAGATGATGATTAGACATCAACGATGAAAATAGCATCACACTCATACTGACATATATTTCGTGGTTGATGATTGCGTAGGTAGTCATGCTGAAGACAGAAGAACTCCAAATTAATATTGGCCCACAACATCCATCAACCCATGGTGTGTTTCGCATGATTGTGACGGTTGATGGAGAAACGGTTGTTGATCTCAAGCCAGTCTTTGGGTATCTCCACCGGAACCACGAGCAACTGGCCGAGGTATCAACCTATATTCAGTCAATGCCCTATACAGATAGGTTAGACTATTTCAACTCGATGGCGAATAACTTTGGGTTGGCGCTTGCGGTTGAAAAACTCGCCGGAATTGAGGTCCCGAGGCGGGCCGAATATATTCGGGTATTGATGGCTGAGCTGACCCGCATTCTCAATCATGCCACTGCTGTGGGGTTTCTGCTCAACGACATGGGAGCGTGGCAAACACCGTTGGCCTTTGGTATGCGGGAACGTGAGAAGATCCTCGATCTCTTTGAGATGGCCAGTGGTGCACGAATGATGTGCAACTACTTCCGCTTTGGCGGGGTCTGGCGCGATCTTCCACCCGATTTTATGCCTATGCTCAAAGATTTGATGATAGGTATTCCCGCCTTCCTTGACGAATTGGAACGATTACTCAATGAGAATGAGATTTTACTTACCCGTTCAGTGAACATTGGTGTTTTGCCTAAAGAAGTCGCTGTATCCTACAGCGTAACGGGCCCCTTGTTACGCGCATCGGGTATTCCATATGATGTACGCATTGCAGAACCGTATAGCGTCTACGACGAGTTAGATTTTGATATCCCTATTGGCTCAGTTGGTGATGTGTATGATCGCTACATTGTCCGCATTGAAGAGATGCGTCAGTCCTATCGCATCATCCAACAAGTGGTGGAACGTCTTCCCGAGTTAAATGATGGACATATCATTAAGTCCATGGCGAATATTGGGAAGCAAAAAGCGTTAAGACCACCT
The DNA here is from genome assembly GCA_039178835.1 of Chloroflexota bacterium. Taxonomy (GTDB): domain Bacteria; phylum Chloroflexota; class Chloroflexia; order Chloroflexales; family Roseiflexaceae; genus AL-N1. The sequence goes on along the minus strand of JBCDFA010000001.1, from coordinate 1,086 downwards.
GCGGGTGATGGGTATGGGCGTGTAGAGACGCCAAAGGGTGAGTTGGGCTTCTATCTGGTGAGCGATGGATCAGACAGACCATATCGTTATAAGGTACGGGCTCCCTCTTTTATTAACGTTACACCACTTGGAGATATGAGTCGTGGACACACAGTTGCCGATATCGTTGTTATACTTGGTAGCATCGATATTGTTATGGGAGAGGTAGACCGATGACTGTTGAAACAACACGCCACCGTGTCTATGTTGTTGAACGCCCAAAAGAGAAATTTCGATATGGGCAAGGCTTAGTGGCCGGTCTTGACGTGGTCATTAAGCATTTCACCAGCGCATTCACTAAAAAAATAGACAACCCAAGCCAGATCCGTGGTGTTTTTACGGTACAGTATCCTGAAGAAAAACGACCACTCCCGGAAGCGTTTCGGAACTTCCCAATCCTGTTGTACGACGATGAAACAGGACACGAGCTCTGTACGTCCTGTTTCCAGTGTGAGCGTATCTGCCCACCACAGGTCATTCATATGACACAGGAGCGCGATCCCCAAACAGGGAAAGCCGTTCCATCTGTTGCAGAGTTTATCATCGAGTATGACGCCTGTATGAGTTGTGGTCTCTGTGCGGAAGTGTGTCCATTTGACGCGATCAAAATGGACCATGAGTTTGAACTTTCAACTTCTGACCATGATGAAATGACGGTGCGGAAGAACGGGCTGAATCGGCCTGTGTCCTACTACGAAAAAATCGCACCGACATTTTGGTCGGAAGCAAAAGATAGTGCATACAAAAAGCTTCAGGGTTCGATGAAGCGTCGTTCTGGTGGGATCGGTATTGCACCGCATCTCGTCGATAAGATCAAAGAGGCCAGGGCCGAATTAGAAGCACAAATGGCTGCCGCAGCGGCTGAAGCACCAGCCAAACCAGCTACACCAGATGACAAAGCTGCTCGTCTTGCTGCTATCCGGGCCAAAAACACAGCGCAGCAACAGGGTGAAAGTGCAGAGGCGACGGCAGATGCAGGTGCCAGTACACCAGAGGACAAGGCCGCACGCCTTGCCGCTATTCGGGCTAAGAACGCTGCTAAGAAAC